>CBFDDG010000330.1:0-5640 GCA_965603505.1 uncultured Phycisphaerae bacterium
AATCCAAGGAGTTGTTCCGTGCAAGAAGCCATTGCAAAGGCCGGTGCCCTGATTGAGGCGATGGAATACATCCGCGCCTTTCGCGGTCGTACCGTCGTCGTCAAGCTCGGCGGCAGCGTCCTCGATGACGAGGCGGCGCAGCGGAACCTGCTGGCGGACGTGGCCTTCATGTCCACGGTGGGGATGCGGCCGATCATCGTCCACGGGGGCGGCAAGGCCATTTCCCGGGCCATGACCGAGGCGGGCCTCGAGCCGGTCTGGGTCCAGGGCCGTCGCTACACGGACCAGCGGACGCTGACCATCGTCGAGCACGTGCTCGTCCGGCAGGTCAACGAGCCGATCTGCCGGACGCTCGAAGGGCTGGGCTGCAAGGCGATGGGATTGCACACGCTGAGCAGTTGCGTCCTGACCGCCGAGACGCTTCGCCTGCCCGGCGAGAGCGGCCGCAAGATCGATCTCGGCCTCGTTGGGAAAGTCGTCGATGTCAATGCCAAGCTGCTCCATACGCTTTGCACGGACGGCACGATCCCCGTCATCTCCTCGACGGCCATGGACAAAAACGGCGGCAAGCTGAACGTCAATGCGGATTCCGCCGCGGGCAAGGTCGCCGCGGCCGTTGTGGCCGAGAAACTCGTCATGGTCAGCGATACGCACGGCGTCCGCCGCGATATCAACGACAGCCAGAGCTGGATCTCGAGCCTCAACGAAGCCCAGATCAAGGAGATGATCGATGCCGGTATCATCACCGACGCGATGTTTCCCAAGGTCGAGGCGTGCCTGATCGCGCTGGAGGCCGGGGTCAGGAAGGCCCACATCATTGACGGCCGGATCGCCCATTCGCTGCTGCTCGAAATCTACACCGAAAAGGGCATCGGCACCGAGATCGTCAGGGGCTGAGACGCCCACCCCGTACCCAACTTCGTAAAGGTGCAATGGTGACAGTCACGAACGTTCTATTTCGGTTTCACATTCTCGGCGAGCGTCAAGAACGCCGACGGGAGGGATCCACCCTTGGGCAAGGGCCCAAGGGGCCGCTGAGGCGACGGGCTTCTACGATGTGACGCAACCACAACAACCGAATCGAGCCAATGATCGCGAGAGGATAATCATGACGACACAGGAAACCATCGAATTGTTCAGCAAGCACGTGATCGCCAACTATGGCCGGCTGCCGCGGGTCATGGTCAAGGGCGAGGGCTGCTATCTCTGGGACGCGGATGGCAACAAGATCCTGGATATGTTCCCGGGTTGGGCCGTCAGCGGCATCGGCCACTGCCACCCGAAGGTGGTGGAGGCCGTCCGCAAGCAAGTCGGCGAGCTGATCCACATCGACAATACGTTTTACTCCGAGCCGCAGGGCCGCCTGGCGCAGATGCTCAGCGAGCGGGCCTTCGGCGGCAAATGCTTTTTCTGCAACAGCGGCGCCGAGGCGAACGAGGGGGCGTTGAAGCTCGCTCGCCTGCACACCGCGCAGGGCAAGTACAAGTTCATCACGTGCGAGGGCAGCTTCCACGGGCGGACGTTCGCCACCGTCACGGCCACGGCACAACCGAAATACCACGAGGGCTTCCTGCCGCTGCTGCCGGGCTTTGTCTACATCCCGTTCAATGATGTCGAGGCACTGGAATCGGCGTTCACGGATGAGGTCGCGGCCGTGCTGGTCGAGCCGATCCAGGGCGAAGGCGGCATCAACGTCGCGACGCCCGAGTTCCTCCAGGCCATTCGTCGGCTCTGCGATGAGAAGGGCGCCATGATGATTCTCGACGAGGTGCAGACGGGCGTCGGGCGGACCGGCAAATGGTTCGGCTATCAGCACTTCGACGTCGAGCCGGACATCATCACGATGGCCAAGGCCCTCGCCGGAGGCCTCGCCATCGGGGCGATGATGGCCACAGAGGAGGTCGCCGCCTCCCTGGTGCCGGGCAAGCACGCTTCCACCTTCGGCGGAAACTGCCTCGCCTGCGCCGCCGGCGTCGCCACCGTCGAGGCGATCGAGGAAGGCAACCTGCTGCAGAACGCCGTGGAGATGGGGCAGTACGCGCAGGACAAGCTGCGCTCTCTCAAGGAAAAGCATTCCGTCATCGACCACGTCCGCGGCGTGGGCCTGATGATCGGCATCCAGCTCACCCGGCCGGGCGCACAGATCGTCAGCAAGTGTCTGGACAAAGGGCTAAGGATCAATTGCACCCATGGCACCGTGATTCGCTTCATGCCGCCGATGATCGTCACGGCCGAGCAGATCGACGAAGCGGTGGACATCTTCGACAGCGTTCTCTCGGAGGGTCGATCATGAAGGACTTCGTTGCGATCAGTGAATGCTCCACGCAGGAGCTGAACGAGCTGCTCGATGAAAGCAGCTCCCTGAAGGCGTACACCAAGTCTGGCGGGCGCGATCTGTGCCTGGCAGGCAAGACGCTCGCCATGCTTTTTGAGAAGCCGAGCCTGCGCACGAGGATCAGCTTCCAGGTAGCCATGACCGATCTCGGCGGCAGCCCGATCTACGTCAAGCCCGAGGACATCGGCGGCATCGGCAAGCGTGAGCCCCTCAAGGATATCGCCCGCGTTCTGAGCCGCTACGTCCAGGGCATCATGGCTCGCACGTTCGAGCACAAGACCGTGCTCGATTTGGCCGAGTACGCGGATGTCCCCGTGATCAACGCGTTGACCGACTGGTCGCACCCGTGCCAGGCGATGGCGGACTGCCTGACCATCAAAGAGCACTGTGGCCGGCTCGAGGGCATTCAGATCGCGTTCATCGGCGACGGCAACAACGTCGCTCGCTCGCTGGCGTACGCCGTCGCCAAGCTCAAGATGAAGCTGGTCGTCGCGTCCCCGCACGGCTACGAGCTCGACGGCCCGACCATCGAGAAGGCGAACGCGCTGGCCCCGGGCTGTACGGCGCAGACGGCAGATGCTTACGCCGCCGTCGCCGACGCAGACATCATCTACACGGATACCTGGGTCAGCATGGGCCAGGAGAGTGAGAAAGAGAAGCGCATCCGGGATTTCGCGGGCTTTCAGGTCGATGGCCAACTCATGGCCACCGCTCCGAAACACGCGAAGGTCATGCATTGCCTGCCGGCCTACCGCGGCTATGAGATCAGCGATGAAGTCGCCGAGAGCGACAGCTCGATCATGTTCGACCAGGCCGAGAACCGGCTTCACTTCCAGCGCGCGCTGCTCAAAAAGCTCATGGCATGATATCGATACACAGGCGGCAGCGGCAAGGCCCGAGGACTTTGCCGCTGCCACCTGGATGAGGTCTGACGCGTTCCCAGCTATCACCCCTGTAGACGGAATCTGCGCGACGAAGATGCGGACGAGCAATGAGAGGGGTCGGAAGTCGTGTTTGTCGTATGGGCAAAGCGGACGACAAGGGCCCCGGGGCCGCAAGGGCTCTCATCAATCCCGCGTGCGGAGGTATTCGAGGATCTTGGCCCGGGGGGCGAGTTCGTCCTGAGCGGTGTACTTCTCGATGCGCTTCTGCTCCTCGGCGATCAGCTCCGCCCGCGTGCCTCGGAGCCGGCCCTGCGAATGGGTCACGACCTCGTCCCACGGCTGCGGAGCGCCCGGATAGCTGTAGACCTTCAGCGATGGGTATTCTCGCATCGCCACGGTGACAACCGTCATGAATGCTCGCTCCTGGTGGAACGGTGCGGACGTGACGATCAGTCGCTGATGGTCCTGTGCTTTCGCGAAGCGAACGACGTTCTCCGATTCGATGAGCGTGTGCAGGATCTCGGTCGGTTCCATCGGCACTTCCTCGATCACACTCGTGGGGATGCCGAACTGGACCATCGCCCGGCGATACGCCGCTGCGCCAATGTACCCGCTCTTGGGGCTGCAATCAGAGATCAGGACTTTTCTCGCGTGCCCTTGCTCAATCAGTTCTCTCGCCGTAGCGAACACCGATTCCTGATTCGGTTCGGTTTGGGCAAAGAGGTACACTCCCTCTGCGACGTCCGCGGGTTGGACATCCGCCAGGATCCTCAGGAGCAGTTCTCTCTCTTGGGACATGAGGCGCCGGGTCAAGGGGGACGTCGATCAATCAGCCTTGCGCCACCAATCCATCCGTCTGTCCCGGGCCGTTTGATACGGGGAGGCGGCGCGTGCGGTTCTTCTTCCTCTTGTCTTTCGCGTGGTTCCAGGCGAACCTGCTGAGGAGAACGGGCAGTTTGAAGAATGCACCGGTAAGGTCGCGTCCGTCGACCAGCCCGATTCGCCGGGCCTTCTCTGCGGTTCGCAGCAGTTGCCTCGGATTGTAGAAATCGGAACGGATGCTGTTGCGGATGCGCTTCAACTCCGTGCGCCCGTACCGGTCCGAATACACGGGCCCGCCGATGTGGTGATAGTAGTAGCCCGGGGTCGCGTCCACGATTTCCTTCAACGGTGAGAACTTCTCGACGCGAAGCTTCTGGAAACTGATGGAATCCAGGCCGATCTCTCTGGCAAACTTGGGGATGTAGAGCATCTCCTCTTCCGTCTCGCCGATGTTGCCGTAGATGAAGTATCCGTGCAGATAGAAGTCGTATTGCCTCAGGATGGCCATCGACTCCCGGATCTGCTGCTGGGTGATGCCTTTCTGGAGTTGCTCGAGGATTCGGTCGTGCGGTGACTCGACGCCGATGAGGAACACCTTGAAGCCTGCCTTCTGGGCTTTGTCGAGCAGCCGGCGATGCCGGGCGACGTCGATGCGGGCCTGGACGACGAAGGTCTTCTTGATCCCGTTTTCGAGGATCAGGTCGCAGAGCCGCTCGGCGCGCTTCGGGTTCGTGAACATGTTGTCGTCGCTGAAGAGCACGGTATCGGCCGTGACCGACTTCAATTCTTCGATGACCGACTCGACCGGCCGCTCCGTATACTCTCTCTTTTGCCCCAGCGGATTGAGGCTGAAGGTACAGAACTTGCACTTGAATGGGCAGCCCCGCGTCGTCAGCACGGTATCGAACGTGCGTCCGGTGAGCCGAATGCCATAATGCGACCAGTAGTAGTCATGCCTTCTCAACGAGCGGTCGGGATACGCAAGGTGTGCGATGTCCGGCAGGGCCTGGTTCTCGTTGTGAACGATCGTTCCGTTCTCCCGGTAGGAGAGCCCGCGGATTTCGCTCGGGGGGACGCCTGTAGCGACCTGCCGGATGATCTCCTCGCCTTCGCCCCGCACGACCATGTCGATGTTCGGGCAGCGCGCAAACAGATCCTCAACTTCCAGCGTAGCCTGGTAGCCCCCGACAACCGTCGTAACCTCGCGGGGCAGTTGCGAGATGAACTCGCAGATCTTCTTGTACTGCGCGTGCCAGCGGATGCTGATGCAGACCAAGTCCACCTCGGCCCGAATGAACGCACTGAGAACGTCCAGGTCCTGATTGGCCCTCTCGTAACGGAGATCCAGAAGCGTTACCTTGCCGACCAGGCCCTTCATGCTTGCGGCGATGTACTCAAGACCTGTTGGTGGGAATACCCCCATCGCGGCTGTCGAATCACCGAAATAGGGATTCAACGCCAAAACGTGCTTATAAATAGTCATTGTAAGATGCTAACTGCGGATCAGAAGAAACACAAGAGAATATTGGCATTCTTCGATTTAAGATTTAATCCGTTGCTAAATCCACGGCCTCTGGCCGTGTGACCCGAAGAGCTTCG
>CBFDDG010000331.1:0-5639 GCA_965603505.1 uncultured Phycisphaerae bacterium
TTTCCATTAGCTCTACGATGTTCTGGGCCAGCTTGTTTGCCGCCACGGCGGACGCGTAGGTGAAGTCCTGGCCCTGGAATTCGGAATAGGTGGCGGCGGCGGTTACGGTGTCGTTGTTGATCATCAGTCTACCGGTCTTCAGGTCCTTCCAATTGACCACGGCCGTCAATACGACCTCCTTCTCCAAAGCCCGGCCGATCTCTCGCTCAAGCGTCAGGATGGACTCGCCGGCCGACGCAAGCTGTCCGCTGATCACACTGTCGGCGCGGTCACGGCTGGACACGATCTTGTAGGGGGTCTGTGCCTCAATACGCTTTGCCAGGGCATCCGAGACCGTGTATTCAATGCCCCGACGAAAACTGCGATTATCGAACATCTCCAGGTATACGCTCTTGACGTCGTTCGGAAACAGCGACGCATTCGAATAGCCGGCAAATCCCGTGCATCCACCAAGCGCGCCGCCGACCGCCATCACCCCCAGACCGAGCAGCAGCGCTGTGAATCGTCGCATCAGGTTATCCCGCCCGTCTGTCACCGGCTCATTTCCCGTCAAGTCTCTCCTCAAGGGCTTGCCTGGCCATGGCCGCAGCCTTGGTCTTCGGCCAGTTCTGAACGATCATGTCGAAATACAGATTCGCCGCCCGGTGCTTGCCCGTGCGCCGATAGTACGATGCTATCGTAAACTGTTTGTAGGCTATTTGTTCATCAATCCGCCTGATTTTTTCCGGGATGCCCTTTTGCCCGGCCTCTTCAGGGTACAACACCCCGAATCTCTCATAGTACGTCTTGGCTATAGTCAGTTTCGAGGCGTCGTAGTTCGCCCTTTTCTGCTGCGGATACCGGTTGTAGGCGGCCAGGTTGTTCTCCGCCATGCGGTACAGGGCCCTCTTGCCGAGCGGCCCGGTCTCCCAGTAGGAGGCGATTTCCGACCATTTCAGGTATGCCTCGATGTATTTCTTCTGTCGCTCGTAGTGTTCGGCTACCGCGATCGCGGCGTTGAGGCCGACGCCGTTCGGTTCGTCCAGTCCTGCGCGGTCGCTGATCCTCTCCATGATCTCGACACCGTCGGCGTAGGCGGTAAACTTGATGAGGCCGAGGATGCTCTTCTTACGGCCCTCCAGGTAGTCCTGGCCCATATCGAACTCCCTCTCCAGGGCGGGCAGGGCAAATTCACCGCCCGGGTAGTCCTTCAGGAGCTTTTCGAACTTCTGCATGGCCTTGGCGTAATCGTCCTGCCAATAGTGCAGCTCACCGTTGACGAACAGGTCGAGGTCCGGGCCGACGCGGTTCGGGAAATCCTCCTTCAGTTGCTTGAGCGCCTTCTTGACGGCCTTGGCGTCCCCCTCGCGCAGGAGTTGCTTGATCTGGGCCACGGCACGAAGATACTGCTCCTGAGGGCCTGCGATGACCGCTTCCCATTCGTCTGCGTCCTTGAGTCGCCAAGTCTTGGCCGTCGCGCTGTAACAGCACGAGAGAGCTACACACACGGCCAACCCCAGATACCCCATACGGTGTTTCGACATCGTTCTGCCCGCCAAAGCACTGATCTTCAAGCTGCTCCGGCTATCGCCGGCATTTGGCTGATTATACCGGCTCACCGGCGTATTACAACGGACACTTTTGAATACTGTCCCCGCGAGGGCAGGAAAGGCAGGGATCAGCACCAACAACAGCGGTGCGCAGACCCCATTTTTGCTTTACTGCTCCCCCCAGTCCCAGTATAACAATGCCCACGGCAGTTCCTTTTTGGCTGTGAGGTCGTTTGACACAGATGGATGCTCATCGCAGGCGTTTACGAGACAAAGGAGGCAGATTATGAGTCGAAGTCATCTCTTAGCCGTCGTCAGTATCACCGTCCTCGCCGGTCTGCCCGGCTGTGGCCGATCCCAGGCCGGGAAGGGACCGGTCATTGGATCTCACGCACGACGAATCAGCGTCGACGAGTACGTGGACAAGATGAAGGCCGGATGGATCGGCCAGATGGCCGGTGTCGGCTGGGGCGGACCCACCGAGTTCCACTACAAGGGGGTCATCATCCCGGAGGACAAGATGCCCCAATGGGAGCCTCAACTGATCAATCAGTTCCAGCAGGATGACATCTACGTGGAGATGACGTTCCTGCGAACGCTGGAGTTGCATGGCTTCGACGTATCCATCCGCCAGGCGGGGATCGACTTCGCCAACAGCGGCTACCCCCTCTGGCACGCCAATCGCGCCGGGCGGGACAACCTCCGCAGCGGGATCGCACCGCCGGACTCGGGACACCCCCAGTTTAACAAACACGCCGACGACATCGATTACCAGATTGAAGCGGACTTCGCCGGCCTGATCGCGCCCGGCATGCCGAACGTCGCCATCCAGTTGGGAGAGACCTTCGGGCGGCTCATGAACTACGGCGACGGGCTCTACGGCGGCCAATTCGTCGGCGGGATGTACGCCGAGGCCTTCTTTACCGACGACGTCGTCAAGATCGTTGTGGCGGGACTGCGCTGCGTTCCGAAGGAGAGCCAGTACTACGAGTGTATCCTTGACGTGCTCCGGTGGCACAAGAAATACCCCGACGATTGGGCCAAGACGTGGCAGTTGATCAATGAGAAGTATCACCTGAATCCGGAGTATCGGCGATTCTCGTGTTCGGGGCCGGAAGGCGAGTTCAATATCGACGCCAAGATCAACGGTGCCTACATCGTCATGGGCTTGCTCTACGGCGAGGGCGATCCGGACAAGACGATTGTCATCTCAACTCGGTGCGGACAGGATTCCGACTGCAATCCGTCGAACGCGGCCGGGATTCTCTTCACCACCATCGGCTTCGAGAATCTGCCCGAGAAGTTCAAGGTCGCTCTGGACCCCACGGGCAAATTCAGCCACACGCCGTACAACTTCCCCATGCTGATCGACGTCTCCGAGAGACTGGTCCGCGAGGCCGTGGTCAACTGCGGCGGCAAGGTCCAGGTCGATGACCAGGGCAATGAATCCTTCGTCATCCCCCGGCAAACACCCCGGCCGACGCCTCTCGAGCAGTGCTGGGACCCGGCGCCGCCCGAAAACAGCCGCTACTCGGAGGAGGAGATGGCCAAGATCACGGCCGAAACCGGCAGGAACCTGTCCGAGGCCATCGGGAAGTTCGCACCGGGCTGGAAGGTCAGCAAGTGCGGCGACATGGACCCCGGCCTGAAAGAGGAGTTGCGGGGCAAGAAGAACGTTCTGCTGACGCACCCGCTGAGCCAGACGGTCGGCTGCGTCCTCAGTCGGACCGTGACCCTGCCCCCGAATCTCAAGAGCACCCTGAAGTTGGTGGTCGGCCACGACGCACGCGGCGACTGGGACTTGATCGTCAAGGCCAACGGCGACGAGTTGCTCAAAAAGACCATCGGCCCGGACAGCACCACCCTCGGCTGGACCGAAGTGACTGTGGACCTGTCGAAATGTGCCGGCCAGGAGGTCAAGCTGGAACTCGTCAACGAGCCCACAGATTGGCACTTCGAAGCCGCCTACTGGGCCGAAATCTCGCTCCAAAATCAATAGCTGGCGAGAAGAACAGAAGGACAGGATACCTTGCCACAGAGAGCCTGCCCCGCGTAGGCGGGGGACGCCGAGGCACGCGGACAGCCGGCCTCCGGCCGGAACGGAATCGGCCATAGCCCCTGGCCTGGAATGCGATTTGCCGCACGCCTGCTCCGAATCTCTCGCTGTCTGCTGTCGCGAACGGCCCACCCTGGATTCGGCGGAGTAATTCCTGATTCGGGATGTGAACCCCAGACGACTCCGAAGAAAATCAAGGGATCTTTTTGTGGGGCGGGGGCGGGATTTGCATCTGGTGCGCGATTCATGTCAGAATAACGGGCATGGCTTTGGGAGTGTTCCTATGGAAACCTTAGACCGCATTACGTTCGATCCGCAAATCATGGGCGGATGTGCCTGTATCTGTGGGATGCGCATCCCGGTTTCGGTCATCGTCGGCCAGATTGCCCACGGGGCAACGACGGAAGAGATCCTGGCGGACTATCCGGACCTCGAGCCTGAGGGCGTGCGGCAGGCGCTGGGATATGCCGCCTGGCTGGCTCAGGAAGAAGTGCATACGGCGTAAAGGTGACCGGTGCGATTCCTTGCAGACATGGGGCAGGCCGTGAAGCAGGGGGCCATCGTGGTTGTGGAAGAGTCCCGTCACCGCACGAGACGACTGCCTCGCGGGGCATAACGGAGCAGCCCAACGAAGTAGACACAGGCCAAGGTGGCCAGAATCCTCAAGGTCGGTCAGTCCAGAGTTTCCGACCTGATGAGAGGCAAATGGGAGAAGTTCCGCTTGGAAATGCTCATTACTCTGGCCACCAGAGCCGGTATCCACGTCACCCTCAAGACCGCCACATAAGAATCAGGACCGCAACGGTCGCCGATTCCTTGAAAAGAATAGGGTCTGTCCCCCGGGCCCAATCGCTTATCATATAGTTTAGGTCTTTCCGGCAGTAGCGTATGACAGCATTAGCCTATAAGCGAAGAAATGTACCGGAGCCACATCAGGGGGCACGGTGATGAGATCAAAAAGCGGATTCACACTCATTGAATTGTTAGTGGTCATCGCGATCATTGCGCTGCTTACGGCGATCCTCATACCGGCATTGAACATCGCAAAACAACAAGCGGGTTCTGCCGTTTGGCTGATGAATGAAAAGCAGTTGGTTTTGGCCTGGATGATGTATGCCGAAAACAATGACTACATCATGTGCGGCCCGATGACGAGTGATACCGGCAGTCCAAGATTTGACTGGGTCGGGCTGCCCCGGGACCTGGTGTGAGGGGCTACGAAGACATCCAACTTCACGGCTGAGGAGGAAATTCGCGGGATTGAAAGCGGGACGCTGTTTCCGTACTACAAGAAAGCGAAGCTGGTGAATTGTCCGACGGACAAGCGTGCCGCGAGAGTGCCGACGTATCCCGGCTATGGCGGCACCGGCGGCTACCGAACCTACTCGTTCCCCTATCATCTGAATGCACCGGCTCCCGAGCTGACCAGCCGGTACGGGGCGGCCGCCGGCGCCGACCGTCTGGTCAGGATCACGGAGCTGAAGAGTGCCAGTTCCACCTACGTCGTGGTCGAAGAAAATGACAACCGGGACTATAACATGGATGCGTGGGCGTTCGACCCATACAAGTTTATCCTGATCGATGCCATCGCTGTCCTTCACAACAATGTGACCATGTTCGGCTATGCGGACGGCCATTCGGCGAAAAAGACCTGGGCCGATCCGCGAACGCAGCGATGGTCCAATGAAATACGCGACGGCGTCCGCTATCCGGACATGACCGGACTGAGCGACCCCGAAAATGTCGATATCCGCTGGCTGGCAACGCACTATCCCCGAAAGCATTGACACACCACACGAACAAGAGAGTTCACCACAGAGGTCGCCGAGGACACGAAGGCGCCTGCGTAAGAGATGGGACAGGGGATGGGCGACAGCGGTAGTACGCCGTCCACGTTAATTTGGTGGGTAGAGATGGCGTAGCTTGATTCTTGCGTCGGCGGGTCTGCCTTGGCTGCGAGCCCGATCCTCTGGCGATTGTCCAGCAGGATACGCTTGTCCTTCTCCTGTTGTTCCTTCAGGATCCCGACCTGCTCCTTGAGATATTCGATGGCC
>CBFDDG010000332.1:0-5621 GCA_965603505.1 uncultured Phycisphaerae bacterium
AGCATGATGAGGCTGACGGCCATCACGAGCATGCCGAGGACGATGCCGCCGATGACGAGGTGGCCGTGCCCGTAGCGGTGGGCCATCGGCAGCAGCTCGTCGAGCGAGATGTAGATCATCACACCGGCCACGAAGGCCAGCGTGCCCGCTAACACGACCGGCGTCAGAAACGGCATCAGCACCAGAAAGCCGATCAACGCGCCGACCGGCTCGGAAACCCCCGAGAGAAAGGAATAGAGGAACGCCTTGTTCTTATTCGAGGTGGCGTAGTAGATGGGCACGGAGACCGCAATCCCCTCGGGAATGTTGTGAATGGCGATGGCGATGGCGATGAAGACACCGAGCCGCACGTCGCTCAGGGCCGAGGCGAACGTGGCCAGCCCTTCCGGGAAGTTGTGGATCCCGATCGCCAGCGCGGTCATGACGCCGGTCCGCATCAACTCCCGCTCCTCATGCGGCCCTCGCGGCTCATCCAACCCCTCAAGATTGTGCGGGTTCTCCGGCTCGGGCACCAGCAGATCAACGATCGCGATGAAGCCGATGCCAATGAAGAAGAACAACACTCCCAACCACTCGCCCACGATCTCGGTGGCGCCGGGCAGCAGTTCCACGAACGAGACATAGATCATGACCCCCGCCGACAGGCCCAACGAGAATGAAAGATAGACGATCTTCGGTCGCCGGATGAAATACGCGATGGCGCTGCCGATCCCGGTGGACAGCCCCGCCACCAGCGTCAACGCCAAAGCAATTCCGACATTTCCCGACGATACAGCCATACCCATTCCCACGCACCCACTGCGGCACGGCACCGGTCACGTACGGCCAGAATATACGGGAAACGCCCCGCTCCCGCCAAAGCCTTTTTGCCCCGCTGGCGCGGAACTGGTCGGTGTGCAGGATGAACTGGTTTCCCACCCGTGTAGATTCCGGCGGCGTAAGCCCTATGGCTCGTGACGGCGCAGCCGGCGCACGCGATCGACGATCTCGGGAGCCTCCTTAAGCTGACACAAAGGCTGCAACTGCTCGAAGATATGGTCCCAGTCCAGTTGTCCCCGCTGTCGAACGGTGATCGTTTCCACGTCCGCCCAGTCTCTCGGCCGGTCGGCGAAGGCTTTGAGGACGATCAAATCCTCCGCCGAGCACGTCGGAAGCGATACTTCCGGCAGGAATTCATAAGGGGTCGCCCTGGATATGACCTGCTCCTCAAAGGCAATCCCGCCCAGCGCCACATCGATGGGAATTCCCTGCGATGACTGGAGCAGGACGACGCGATGCTTCAGGCCAAACTCGCGACCGTCGGGAATCCGTGCGGTGTATTGTCCCAGCAACACATCCACATAGGCGACCTCGTCGCCGAAGCCGGTGAGAACCATTAGATCGATACCATTCGTCAGTCGTGGCTGGCCCCATCGTTGCAGGGCAATGCCACCGATGAAGCAATGTTGCCAACCCCGCTCGGCGAGAAACGCCTCCAATTCGGCTGCCACGAGAAACAGCGATTTCATGCCCGCAGCCTCGCGAAGAGTCGCTGCTGCTCCACGAGCCCCGAGGTGGCTGGTGGGGACCAGTGGCGCCGGGCGGATTCGAAGGCATCGGACAGTTGTTCGATTGCCAGTGCCGTATCTGTGCGGCGTATCGCCTCGGCACGCAACGCCTCCAGCACGGGGCCGACCGCCCTCCAATTCCGGACCCATTGTCGCTCACGCTGCTCTTGCTGGGTGTCCATCGGTGTATTGTACAGGAAATCCATCCTCCCGTGTAGTGCAAACAGCCGTACCCAGCCAGAGGTGTGGGACTACGTCTTGTGGCTCCTTGTAGGTCGTGCGTCCCCGCACGACCTCTTCAGGCGAGCGGGGACGCTCGCCCCACCCCGCGAAATCCAGCACTTGCCCACCCGGGGCACAAGAGTCGGTCGCACGCGGCCGGAGGCTGGGACCGCCAATCGCCCTGCCAGCCTGGCAGAGCGGTGGCGGCGGCCTGCAATTTTGCCAGATGCGCCGGCCGGAATGCCCCTTTGCTAAGTACCGACAGAAAAGGGAGTTGCATCTGGATCGGCGGGGCCGTCGCCTCTGGCACGGCATTTGCTCCAAAGAGATCCAACGGTATCCGTATGGTTGCTCAATGGTCACAACTGGATGAGGTGAACGTACTGGCCAGTGCGGCGAACTGGGCTTGGCCGGAGGCGGTGCGCGATCTGTTCAGGCCGCGAGGCGTGAATCTCCTGATGGCCCAGAATGCCGGCGATTTCGTGGACATCATCGCGATCCGGCGGGTCCATACGGCGATCGTGGACGTGGACGCGGATTGGCCCAGCGGCCTGGCCACCGTCAAGATCATCCGCATGGACTACCCGCTGGTGCCGTGTATCTTGCTGACCAGCAAGGCCGATCAGGACATCCTGCGGAAGGCCCTGCAGCTCGACGCCTTCGGCGTCATCGGAAAGCCCGTAAACATGGACGTTCTGAGAGAACTGCTCAACCGGCTCTTCGTCAAGAAGTACAACAGCGACCTGTTCGCCAAGTAGCCGCCCCGGGCGACGGACGTAAGAACTGAATAAAAAACGACTTAACATAGAAGCGTTGTCGTGTGTGCGACGTTGGAATAATGGACTATGGGATCGAAGTCAGACCCACGAAATCGTATGGAAAGGAGCAAACAGAGATGAAGATTCGACCATTGGCAGATAAGGTGCTCGTAGAGCGCGTTGAGGCGGAATCGAAGACCGCCGGCGGCATCGTCCTGCCGGATACCGCGAAGGAAAAGCCGCAGAGAGGCAAGATCGTCGCCGTGGGAGAGGGCAAGGTGCTCGAAGACGGCACCCGCAGGCCGGTCCAGGTGAAAAAGGGCGATCTCGTGCTCTTCACGAGCTACGCCGGCATGGACATCAAGATCGAAGGCAAAGAGTACCTGATTATGGATGAATCGGACATCATGGCGGTCATCGAGAAGTGAGGCGGCGGGTTCTCGCCAAGGGAAAGGGTAAGGAAAACGAATTGATCGAGTGGAAGGAGTAAGGAAAACATGGCTGCGAAAAAGATAGCATTTGGAACCGAGGCACGCTCGGCGATCCGGGACGGCGTGAAGAAGCTGGCGAACGCCGTCAAGGTCACGCTGGGTCCGGCCGGCCGGGTCGTGATTCTTGAGAAGTCGTTCGGGTCCCCTACGGTGACGAAGGACGGCGTGACCGTCGCCAAGGAAATCGAGCTCGAGGATGCCTATGAGAACATGGGCGCTCAGATGGTCAAGGAAGTGGCGTCGAAGACCTCAACCGTGGCCGGCGACGGGACCACCACGGCGACCATTTTGGCCGAGAGCATCTTCGAGGAAGGTCTGAAGAATATCACCGCGGGCGCCAACGCGATGCAGGTCAAGCGCGGCGTGGACATGGCGGTCGAGGCGATTGTCGAAGAGCTCCATAAGATGAGCACACCGGTCCAGTCCAGCAAGCAGATCGAGCAGGTGGCCGTCTGCTCGGCGAACCAGGATATGGAGATCGGCAAGAGGCTGGCCGAGGCGATGGACAAGGTCGGCAAGGATGGCGTCATCACCGTCGAGGAGGGCCAGTCGCTCGAGACCACGGTCGAGTTGCTCGAAGGAATGCAGTTCGACAAGGGGTATCTGAGCCCGCATTTCGTCAACAACCTTGAGAACATGTCCGTCGTGCTCGATAAGCCGTACGTCCTCATCCACGAGAAGAAGATCAGCTCGGTCAAGTCGCTGGTCCCGCTGCTGGAGAAGGTGGCGAAGCAGGGCAAGCCGCTGCTGATCATCGCTGAAGACGTCGAAGGCGAGGCGCTGGCCACGCTGGTGGTGAACAAGCTTCGCGGCGTGCTGCAGGTCGCGGCGGTCAAGGCCCCCGGCTTTGGCGATCGCCGCAAGGCCCTGCTCAGTGACATCGCCGTGCTGACGGGCGCCGAGCCGATCTTCGAGGATCTCGGACTGGATCTGGAGAACATCGAGCTGCGGCAGCTCGGCCGGGCCAAGCAGATCACCATCGACAAGGACGCCACGACGATCATCGAAGGCGGCGGCAGCACCGACGCGATCAAAGGCCGCATCGAGCAGATCAAGGCCGAGATCGACCGGTCCACCAGCGACTACGATATCGAGAAGCTCCAGGAGCGCCTGGCCAAACTCGCCGGCGGCGTCGCCCAGATCAACGTCGGGGCGGCCACCGAGGCCGAGATGAAAGAGAAGAAGGCCCGCGTCGAGGACGCACTGCACGCCTGCCGGGCCGCCGTGGAAGAGGGCATCCTGCCCGGCGGCGGCGTCGCTATGCTGCGTGTGCTGCCCGCTCTCGACAAGATCAAGGGCAAAGGCGACGAGCAGGTGGGCGTCGATATCGTGCGCCGCGCGGTTCTCGCTCCCATCAAGCAGATCGCCCAGAACGCCGGCCTCGATGGCTCCATCGTCGCACAGAAGGTGATCGAGAGCAAAGAGAAGAACTTCGGGTACGACGCGCTCCGCAAGCACTACGGCGACATGGTCAAGTTCGGCGTGATCGTCCCGACCAAGGTCGAGCGGATTGCCCTGCAGAACGGGGCCTCCATCGCCTCGCTGCTGCTGACCACGGACGCCGTCGTCAGCGAGATCCCCGAGAAGAAGGAAAAGGCCCCCGCCATGCCCCCCGGCGGCGGAATGTATTAGCCGATCGATCGCGAGCGGGTCCCGAACGAACGGGGCCCGCTTGTTTTTCGTAGAGACCTCAACCGGGAGTGCTACGAAATGGTTCTTCGCTTCTACACGAATCGTTTATCCGAAGCGTCGCGCACGGTGGCGGCGGGCGTCATGATCGTCGGCCTGCTGCTGATGGGCTTCGGCGTCATCATCCTGGCCCTGCCCCAGTTCTTCGCCTACTTAGCCGCGATCGTCTTCTTCATCGCCGGCGTCGGCTGCGCCATCACCGCCGTCAAGATCTTCTGGGCCCAGAGCCGGCTCGACAGAATGACCTCCGACGATCCCCACGGCTACCGCAAGAACGTCCGCATCCACACCAAAAACCACGACGATCTCTGATCGAAGGCTCGGCCTGTGCCAAGCCATAACATCGCGTCCCCAGGGCCCCGACGTTGACGCTGTAGATCGGCTGATCGAAACTGACACGGACATGGCTCTGGGCCGCGAGGTTATACACCTCATCCGGCTTGATCTCCCCGATCAGGGCGGCGAGGTTGCTCCCGTCGGTCATGTCGCCGTACACCAGCCGCTAACGCGCAATCTCGGGATTGCGCAGCCTCCATGGAAGCCAGCATGCAGTCACAGCCAAGATGCCTGCCACATCCGCCGCAAAGTCGCCGACACTGGCCTGCCGACTGACCAGGGGCTGCGTCACTTCGTCGAAGATGCCGAGGACGGCGATACCAAGCAGGACCGTCAGTCGCAACCTCCAACCAACCTGCCGCCTCAAGGCCCCAATGAAGCTCATGGTAATCAAGCCGTAGGCCAAGAAGTGCCCCAGCTTGTCCGACAGATGAACACGCGGCAATTGCGGCATGAACTGCGGCGGAATATGAGTGAGCCCCAGGACCCCAAGAGTACACAGCAGCGCAACCAGCAGCCACCGTGCGTCAACGTATGACTTCAGTCCGTTCGTCTGTAGGGACCCGATATTCATCCTC
>CBFDDG010000333.1:0-5613 GCA_965603505.1 uncultured Phycisphaerae bacterium
CAGCACATCCTCCAGCGACTTCGGCGCCTCCTCTGCCGAGACCCTGTTCGTGTTGTATCCGATCACGCGGCCCCTCAGCGCGAATCCATACCAGCACCGATTCGGGTCGGCGAACGTCGCGGGCCAAGCGGCCGTGACCTCCGAATGGTATGGCGTGAGCAATCCGTCCCGCGCCAGTCGGATCGTATGGAAGATCTCGTTCGACCAGAACACGTCCGCCGTTGGTGCGGCCGCTTCGGCTCGGATGCGCTGGACCAGACCGACCGTCTTGCTGGCTTCGGTGTCATATCGGGCGAGGACCGTGATCCCGCTTTGCCTCTCAAACTCGGCGACAATAGGCTCGGCGAGTGCCTGGTCCACGGAGCAGTAGAGGACCACCTCCTGCCGATCCGGCCCCTTGCTGCAGGATAGGCCGGTCAGCACGGCGACGAGCACCAGAATGATGACCAGCCGGCGTGAAGCACGAAGCGTGAAGCGCGAAGTGTATTTCGTTATGCGTCGTGCGTCGTGTGTCGTGCGCGTGCCTATCCAGTCCGCAACCCGCCGTTCGCAATACACGTCTACGTTGCTATGCATGCAGGCATCCTATGGCTGGGTTCCCTTTTGCTCGAGTTGGCCGAAGTAGTTCTTTACCGCGTCCTCGTACTTGCGGGGGATCTGGTTCTCGCTGATGGCCTCGGCGGCACTGGCCCGGCCGGCCTGGACGACCTCGGAGAAGTCACGCCGAGCCTCGCCCTTGATCTGGATGTCCTTGAAATACCAGCTCGCGATCACCGGGCCCTGGCCCGCTTCGTTGTTCAGTCGGGTCGTCTTCGTGGCGGTCTGGCCTTCCGTATCGCTGTCCCTTGGACCAAAGCCGGTACCCGGCCCACCTGTGCCCGGCCCCATCCTGTCGGAATCGCCCTCCCAGAAAGGACCCTGCATGCCAAGGCCTTCCCCCATTCCCTCTCCAAGACAACCGATTGATCGCGAGATCTCACTGAGACTCGCCTGGAGCAGGATCGCCTGCTGTTGCAGGGCTTCGAGGGCATCAAGCTGATCGATGGTGCCCACCAGCTCATCCCCCGAGAGTCCTCCGGCCCCACTGCCACAGGCAGCCATGGCCATCGCCAAGCCGGAGCACATGCCGGAGGCCCGCTGTGAAGCAGCCATCTTGTTCATGAGTTGGTCAATCTGCCCCGGGTCCAGCCCCTGCCGCTCCAGTGCTTGCCGCAACTGCTGCTCGCTCATTTGCGCGAGCTTCTTGTCCAGGCCGAGTTTCTGCAGTTCTTCCTCCAATTCGCGTCTCTGCTCCGCCAGCTTCTGCAATTCCTTGGCCAGTTCCTGTAGTTTCTCCGCCCTATCCTTCCGCTGCTGCTCGCTGAGCTTGCTCTGGGCCAGATCCTTCTGCACCTGGCTCAGGAGATTCGCGGCTTGGGCAAAGTCCCCCTTCGCCAGGGCCATCCGGATCTGCTGCGAGAATGGATCGGGCGAGCCGCGTAATCGTTTCAGCATCTGCTGCATCATATTGGCGGCATCGATCTGGGCCCCGCCCTGCATCTGCCGGAGCCTCTCGGAAAGATCGCCCAGGGTCTTGATCGCCTGCCGTTTCACCTCCTGCGGCTGGCCCGCTTGCGAGAGCTCATCCAGTTTTTTCAGTTCCTCCTCCAGAGCAGAGTCGTGCAAGCCCTCGACCGCCGCCCTGACCGAATCCGTCGCCTGCCTGACCTCCGTCTGCGCCTCCTCAAGCTGGCGGCTTTGCTGCTCCTGCTGCTGCTTCTTCTTCAGGCGACCGAGCAAATCCTTCTCGGGCACGAGAAACACCATGGCAATCGCGACAAGCCACATTCCCGCACCGTAGTACCAGTTTCGGGACAAACCAATGGGAAAATGGCCACTGAGGTCCACCCGCTCGACGGTCCGAAGCGATTCAGCCCGGGCCGCCTGCGCGAACGGATCCTCCGACTCCGCCAGGGCCAGGGTCGTGCTGAACCGCTCGTGGAGCCTGAGCCGTTCGTCGAGCAGGAGCGACGCCTGCATCCGATTGGGCAGCGTGAGAAGCCAGAGGATTAGCGTAATCCCGGCTGCCGCGCCCGAAAACCCCCATAGTGTTGCGGGTGTCAGGACGGCCACGGCCAACAGCCGTTGTGTCAGGATCGCCAGGATGGCCGCGATTCCGGCGACCGCCAGGACCCGTCCGGCCTGATTCAGGAAGAGATTCACGGCGCAGCGAGCCTGGACTTCCCGGATCTTGCTGCGAAATGCTCTTGTGAAAGACATGGCGTCGGTTCCTCAACACAAAGCTCTCGTGCGCCCACATCAGGAACGGGCCAGAATATGGACACAACAAATCCCTGCTCTTATAGACGCAGAAAGACGCGAATCGTTGCCGATTTTCAAGGATTCCTCCCGGCCATCCATCATCCCGGCACGGGCCGGACATCTTCCGCCGTTTCATTATATGATGCCTCGTCTCGACGGGACAGTCTTTTCCCGGCCATCCGGTGCCCCGTGCGGACGAATGCGGCCGCGAGATGTCACCGCTCGACCCTGAACACGATATCCCAGGTCTGATCCCGCTGCTGACTGTTCCTGAGCCTGCCGCCGTCGTCGGCGCGGTCCTCGCCGACGCTGTAGACGACGTAGCCGTGTTCGAGCCGCCTGTATCGCAGCGGCTCCCGGTCGAAAGGATCGGTCGGAAGGTCTCGAAGGTAGACAGGCAGTAGACGCTTCAGATCGTCAGGAATCTCGCCGGTGGCAAGCCGCAAGCGCTCAACGGCCAACGCCACCTGAGCAGCCCGGACGCGCGCCAGCCTCCTCAGGTCCAGAGTAATGAAACGGGAAGGGCGAACCCACAAGTGACGCATCACCATGCTGCGCGTCCGTTGAGACGGTTCGATCTTATCGGCCACTGCCTGAATCGCTGCCAGCCGCTCTTCGGGGGCAAGGGAGGCCGCGTGAATAGCCTGCTGCATCGCATCGAGGTAATGGACGGCCTCTCGATCCGCCAGTCCCAGGGCATCGTACGCCTCCAGAACGAACACCGGCGGCAAATCCTCGAACGCTTTCCGATCAACCGAGGGCAGGTCCGCGAGCATCGCGATCCCCATGCACCGGCTGCCAACCCACCCTCTCCGTAAGCTGTCGGGATCGCAAGCCGGCGCGACCGCCACTCCCAAAGCGTCCAACTGCTCGCCTGCGAATTCTACGCGGCTGATGCTCCGCTCGAGTGTGGATACAACGCACTCGACGCACCCGCGTCGAACGAGCTGCGATATAAGTATCGGCTCGGCCGCGAGGGAGTTCGCGATGCCCAAGGCTGCGGTCAAAGATCGCACGGCGGATTCACGATTCTTGTGCTCCGCCTCAAGAGCGGCCTCAAAGCACAGAATGCGCACCGCATCCCGCACGACGGAAAGATGGCTCAGGGGGACAATCACGCCCTCAGTCAGGTCAATAGGATACCGGCACCCTTCAATGCTTGCCGCCTCGTGCAGGACGTCCAGGGCTTCCTTGCTGCTTGCCACATGGCTCTCCAGGAGCCTGAGGGTCTCGGCGTCAAGGGGCTCGCTCAGAGGCAATTCGCCGCGTCGCCCGATGACGGGCGACAGCAGTTTGTCCTCTTCTCGCGTGAGCGTGCGAAGAAATCCCTCCGCCCCGAGAACCCAGTTCGCCGCGTTGTCCCCAGACTGGGGCCATTCGTACGACGCCTCCAACTCTTCCAAAGTGACCGGATCGCCGGCGGCTCGAATCGCCTCGATCCTCTCGTCCAACTCCGTCCGCCAGTACGATCGCATTACGAACGCGGCCGCCACAAGCAGCAGGAGCAGACCGACCGGAATATGCCAGAGCCTCAGCCCACGGCGTCGCTTCCTGGGTCCATTCGGCTCATTAACCATCCACTTGGTCCTTTGATTGTCACCTGACGAACGCACTATTATGTATGGACGTTCCTCGTCACCCCCCTGTTGGCCGCCAAGAATCTTGCCGAAGCGGCGGTGCCAATGGTATGATGCTATCGAAATGTGGCTCAGAAGCAATCACTCAGACGCAACCAGATGGAGGTCAATCTGATGGCACAGACTTCGAGGCGTGATTTTCTCAGGCAAACGGCCGTCACAGTGGGCGCGGTTGCGTTCCCCTACGTTGTCCGGTCTTCCGCACTCGGTAAAGCCGGGGCCGTTCCGCCGAGCGATCGGATTGTCATGGGCGGGATCGGCCTGGGTGGCCAGGGACAGCGCAACATGCGAAACTTCCTCACGCACAGCGACGTGCAGTGGGTCGCCGTCTGTGATGCCGATACCGGCCGGCGAAATCAGGCCAAGGCCATTGCCGATGAGATCTACGGGAACACTGATTGCACCGCCTACACCGATTTCCGGGAGCTGCTCGCTCGAGACGATATCGACGCCGCGCTCATCGCCACGGCCGAGCGCTGGCACGCACCGCTGAGCACCTTTGCGGCGCGGGCCGGCAAGGATATCTACTGCGAAAAGCCGATGTCGCTGACCATTGCCGAGGGCCGGGCTCTCGCGGACGCCGTGGCTCGCTACAGCACGGTTTACCAGTGCGGCACGCAGCGACGCAGCATGAGGACGTTCTCCTTCGCCGTTCAGACGGCTCGCAGCGGCAGGCTGGGCAAGCTCACGCGCCTCCACAGCTACGTCCGCGCCGGCGGGGCCGTGCCCCTGCTGCCGCCCCAGCCCGTCCCACAAGGCCTCGATTACGACATGTGGCTCGGCCCCGTCCCCTACCGGCCCTACCACAAAGCCCTTGTCTACGGGCACGCCTACAACAACAATTTCGCCTTCACGGGCGGCATGATTACCGACTGGGGCGCGCACTGCAACGACCTGGCCCAGTGGGCTAACGACGCCCAGCACGCCGGGCCCGTGGAGTTCGAAGGCACGGCCGAGTTCCCAAAAGACGGCTTCGGCGACGTCCCCATCGCCCTGCACGTCACGGCCATGTACGAGAACGGCGTCCAGCTCATCATGTACGATAAGAAAGAGAAGCCGACCTGGCCGACCGACAACGGCGAGTTAGCCGTCATGTTCGAGGGCGAGGAAGGCTGGATCTATTGCGACGACGGCGGCAATCTCTTCGCCAATCCGGAATCCCTCCTGAAGGATCAGCGGTCCCACAAACAGCAATGGACCGACGCCGCCAATTGGGCGGGTCATCACCGCAACTTCCTCGATTGCGTCCACACCCGGCGGCAGCCCATCGCCCCGGCCGAGGTCGCCCACCGCTCGAACACTGCCTGCCACGTATCCAACATCTGCCTTCGCCTCGGCCGGAAAGTACGATGGAACCCCGCAACCGAAACCTTCGTCAAGGACGCGGAAGCCAACCGCATGATCGCCCGCGCCATGCGCAGCCCCTGGCAGATCTGACATGGATGATTGATGAAGGATGATTGATTATTGGGTCGGCCATGCGGCCCACGAGATTGTGTGGCGTGGGGGTGGCAAAGGCGGCGGGAGTTGGTAGACTGTCGCTTTTCCAGACGGAGATACAGTGGATGTCTGATTCGATCTCGTTGGACGATATCCTGGGCGGCCATGACGAGGGCGTGTACGATGTGGCCACCCATGCGCCCGGGCCTTCGGGCGAGTTGCCGGTGGCGGGAGA
>CBFDDG010000334.1:0-5580 GCA_965603505.1 uncultured Phycisphaerae bacterium
CGAAAGAACTGCGGCCGTCCACCCCAATTGATTGATGGACGTATTGTACCAAACGGACAACTGCGAGTCAAGCGCAATCCATGTCACACGCCCGCGTCGCGTCGGCTCGTACTGCTTGAATAATTCTTATAGGACCCCGATTGGCTCTTGTCCGGGAAGAGACCGTCACGGCAGGGGGGTATTCTCGGACTTGACGGCCGTGAGATGAGCAACCGGCCGGCCAAGTAGGCCCACGGTTCATAAGATGGGCCGGCAAACTCGAAGCACGAAATCCGAAATCCGAAACAAATTCAAACCTCGAATGACAGAAGTCTCAAACATGGGCCGAAGGCCCTTCGGTTTTGGACATTCGGACTTCGGTCATTCGTGCTTGTTTCGTATTTCCGCCGCAGCGGTCTCATTCTTCTGCGGCTTCCCACCACAGGCACGGATGGTCCTGGCCTTCGTCAATCCACCAGATGTCCTCGCTGCCGTTTGCCTCCTCGCCGATGAAGTCCCAGCCGGCATCGAGGAAGGTGCCCGCGATCTGCATCTCGGCGGTGGCCAGGCCTGTGCCGCCGGCACTTTCGGCCTGGCCTGAGGTCGCGATGTCCCAGAAAGAGTCGGTCACGGCCCCTGCTGCCGCGAGGACCCAATCCCCGTCCCTGTACCATTTGCTGCCCACGAGTCCGCCGACCCAGTCGTCGCTGCCGCTGACGGAGCCCGTGCTGTAGCAATGGATCACCTTGCCGACGTTGGCGCCCGCGAGTCCGCCGACGCGTTCGCCGCCGCTGACCAGGGCGGTGCTGTAGCAGGTCTTGAGATCGCCGCCGGGCCAGTTCACGCCCACCAGGCCCCCCGCATCCGAGCCCGTGCCACGGACCTCGCCCGCACTGCGGCACTGGGCCACCGTACCACAGTTTCTCCCGAGCAGCCCGCCAAGGATCGAGACCCCGCTGATAGTGCCGGCGCTGTGGCTGACGGTGACCCGGCCGTAGCTGTCACCCGCGAGACCGCCGACATAGCTGCCGGTTCCAGTGACGTTCACGGCGTCCAGGCCAAGGTCGGTAATCTCCGCGTCGGAGCCTAATTGCCCGAACAAACCGAGATAACTCTCGCCTGCGATCGTGAGATGCGAGATCGTATGGCCACTCCCATCAAAGGAACCTGTGAAACGCGTTCCCTGGAAACCGTCTTCGACCCCATTTGCATCCGGAGCGATCAGCGCTCTGTCATACGAATAGCCAGACAGATCGATATCTGCCATGAGCTTGAAGTGCTTGTCGCAGTCGTTTGGCTCGGCCCCAAGTGCGTTCAGATGCTCGGCCGTGTAAATGAGGTATGGGTCATTGGGCTCACCTGTGCCGCCACCGTACCGGGCGTGCAGACCGGTGGGCGACTTGCTGGCTTCGGCCGTACCGCCATAAGCTCCCATGTTGATGATCGCGCCGTTGGGAAAGGGCTCGCAGGCCACGGGGCTGTTCGGATCGCCCGCGTCGATGCACGGGCTCGTTACGTCGTCGATCACCCAGCTTTCGCTCGCCTCGTCCCACCGTTCCGCTTGTGATTTCAGGTGATAGTCCCCCTCGACGAAGAAGTCGTCGTTCGGATCGTCCGGCGTTCCATTCGGGTCCCAATGGCACGGGCTGGCGAAGAGTGGATTGACGTCGATGTTCCCCTCACCAGGCCAGCCGCCAAGAATGTCACTATAGGCGGCCGTCAGGTGGATACCATCATCCGTTGCTATCTGGTTTCCACTGCCCCAAAGAATACAGTGCATCAACTGGACTGCGCGTGGGCTTGCAACGAAGGATTTAAACACAAGAGCGTTTCCTTTGAGAGATCGGTTTCCGGCAGTGGTACAGTTGTACAGTGCCAGATCGGTCCCATACGTGTATATCGCCCCACCGTTTTGATCGGCTGAGTTGCCACTGAAGAGGCATCGGGTTAGTGTGAAAACACCTGTCATACTGAAGATCGCTCCCCCATTCAAACCTGCCGAATTGCGCCTGAACAGGCACCCGGTCAAGCTGGTATTGTTCCAGAACACGTTTCGTATCCCGCCGTCCACATGTATCCCGCCGCCCACACGTGTCGCCCGGTTGTCGCTGAACTCGCAGTGTGCGAGCGCCAGATCGTTCCGGCCATAGACATGCATTCCCCCACCGGAAGCCGCCAAGTTACTGTAGAACTTGCAGTCATCAAGGATCATACCACTTTGAGCGTAGATCGCTCCGCCGTGGCCGTACATAGGCACGACGGTCCCATCGGGTAGGAATAACCGTCTCTCGTAGGCGACATTGTGATGAAAGACACAACCGGTCAGTGTTGGAGTGCCAGCATAGGTGGACACGGCGCCTCCTTCGTAGGCAAGATTGTGATGGAAGACGCAGTCGGTCAACGTTGGAGTGCCACCATGAGTGGACATGGCGCCTCCTTCACGGGCGAGGTTTCCAGCGAATGTGCAATTCGATAATGTGGGGTTGCCGCCATTGCGCATGCCACCTCCCAAAGGGGAAGGACCGCCCCCACCTCGTGTCAGCGGTGTGTCCGAGTCGGCATGTCCGCCGATAATGGTGAAGCCGTCGATGACCACATCCATATCCGTTTCAGGGATCGTTGCCACATGATGACTGTTATCGGCGCGATTGGGATCCTTCAACATGGTGCTCGGGTCATCAACGCGCAGGTCATCGCCCATCAGGTCTCCGCTGAGGATGCTCTCGTACAGTAGAATATCCCGTGCATCACCGAGTTCTTCGCTCCCGCCATGATAGCCGCCTTTGATGATAACGCCACTGCCGAATCGGAAACTCGCTTCTCGGTCTCCAGGGATAATGTCGGCCCCTTGGTCAGGCTTGTACGTCCCCTGAGCGACGCGGATTTCGACAGGCTTCTCCGAGTCATTGGCATCGGCCAGAGCATCCTGCAAGTAGACATAAGCATCCGCCCAGGTTGCTCCGTCATTGGCCCCGGCGGCGTCACCGTCCACGTAGATCACCTTGCCATGGGCAGAGGCGAAGAGCACAACCGTGGTGAGCAAGAAAGGGATAATATGAAGGATTCGAGGCGGTCTGGTGCATCTCATTGTCTGGTCCTCCATCCCCCAACTTCCGTTAGGCCATAGAAGAGCGGCCCTTCTCGTTCAGGTGCTCAACGGGGGCCGAACCGGCGGGATTCTTCCTCCGTTACACCGACCAATAGTGTACCATGTGAGCGGCCGTCACGTCAACCTCAGAATTGTGGGGATGTCTCCGCCAGAACGAAAGGACCCACTTGGCCGAACGCGTGCCGAAATGCGGACTATGGCAATGTGCCGGCCTGTGGCCAGCCGTCGGGCCATTGCATGGTTGAGATCTTCAGTTCGGGCCGGCCGGTCTGGCCGTCGTAGGCGTGGAAGACGAGGTAGTCTCCGCTGCGGTCCCGGAGGACAGCCTGATGTCCCGGCCCGCGCCAGTGCGGCGTCGTGGCCTCCATCACGAGCGTGCCGCCGCCGTCGATCATCGGCACGCCGGCGCGGTCCACGTAGGGGCCCGTGACATCGCGCGAGCGACCGACGCGGATGTTGTATGTGCTGTTCGCGCCCCGGCAGCAGATGTCGAACGATACGAACAGGTACCACCATCCGTCGTGGCGGACAATGAACGGGGCCTCGATCGCCCCTTGCTCTTGGGGCCCCGAGCGAGGGCGCCTCGCGAGATTGTGCAGTGCGGTGTCCGTGGCATGTAGCTTGCCGGTCTGCGAGTCGATCCGTCTCATCATGATCCCGCCCCAGAAGCTTCCCCAGCACAGCCACACGTTCCGCTCATCCTCGATAACCAGTTGCGGGTCGATGGCGTTCCAATCGTCCCGGCCTTCGCGCGAGCGCACGACGAGTCCGTGATCCACCCACTTGTAGTCCGGGCTGTTCGGGTCGAGCGTGCTGTTGGTCACCAGTCCGATGGCCGAGTCGTTCCTGCCGAACCTCGAAACCGAATAGTAGAGATGATACTTGCCGTTGTAGTACGAAATGTCGGGCGCCCACGCCCCCCGCGCGCCGGCGATCTCTTTCGTGGCCCAGTCGGGGAGGGTGTCAAACACCTGCCCGCATTGCGTCCAGTTGTAGAGATCCTTGGAGTATCGAATGGGGATGATTCCGGATCGCCGCCTGCTGCCGGTGCAGAAGACATAGAACGTATCGTCCTGGCGAATGATGACGGGGTCATGCGCCCGCAGGTCTCCGGCCAGTTCGAGCACCCGCGGAGGCTCGGTGTCTTGCTGAGTCGCCATGCTGCGGCAAGACGCTCCGGCCGCAAGCACGAGCAGCACCGCCGCACACAACACCACGCGCACTTGCTTCAACCTTTGCAGGCTTGTCGAACTCATCGAATGAACCCGTCACGTCATGAATGTCCACCGTTCGGCACACGGCCCAGCATAAACCGTTTGTGCCTATTCAGTAATCATGCAAGGGGGGCGTGTCAATAGGTACCGCGTTTTCCGGACGACGCTTGTACGTGACTGCTCGTGCGGATGCGGCCGGGTGGGGGTGCTATGGGCGGGCGACGTCGCCCCACGTGGCAATTTGCGTTCTGCGGATATCGTCGTTGCCGGGCTGGAGTTCTGAACCCGCGACCCTTCGCCTGCCGAATTCCACGGTGCGCGGGTCTGTCCACTTCCAGTATTCAACGTGCCCATCGGCAAACGAGATGTTCGTCCCGTCGTTATGGTGCACCGGCGGCGGGTCCCACCATCTGTCCTTGTTCGCATAACAGGTCCATCCGCCCATCATGTTGTACGCGTCGTCGCCCTGATCGATGAAGACGAATCGTTCGCTCGGCCGCTCGATCTGGCTGGTGTTCTTGACCATCACGCCGAAGCTCCAGCCCTTGCAGTTCATCGAATCCACGACCGCATAGCCGCGCGTCGCTGCGGGATCGGCGACGGGGCAGCGATAGAGCCGAACGTTGCCCGTATACGGATACAACGCGCCCCCGCGGATGGCCTGCTCCTTCTGCTCGACGGTGGCGGTCGTCATCCAGTCGCGAAGGACCCAGGGAAGCTCTTCGTAGTGCGACGCCTGCGGCGGCATCTCCGGGCGGTACATGCTGGTATACTCCTGTGTGTCGCCGTTGACGATCTTGCCGTCGTTGTCCTCGGCGTACAGGTTCCACGCGAGCGTCAACTGCTTGAGGTTGGCCAGGCAGACCGCTCGTTTCGCTCGCTCCCGGCCGGATTCGCCCACGAGAGCAAGATTCAACAACAGCGCGACTGAGACCAGAAGAACGACGCCGTCCTGTCTTGTGAATTGTGTTGCCCGTCTCATGGTATTCGCACCTCCGCATCTTGAACGATTCTGTGTAACAGGACCAGCCCATCAGGGCCTCGCAATCATGACCCGGCTCCTACGGACGCCGCTTCAGCTTGCTATCGATTCGGTCGGGGCCCCATGCGGGCGAGTGTTGATCCGGCCGCATGTTCCGGACGCGAAGGGATATGTCCAGGAACAAAGCGCTACGTTACGGAAAATCTCTTCTCCCGGACAAAAAAGTTCCCTTAGCGCCCGTTACATCATTTCCGGGTCCAGCGGGTGGGGTTGGTCTCGGCGCTTGCGCGGGAGGT
>CBFDDG010000335.1:0-5578 GCA_965603505.1 uncultured Phycisphaerae bacterium
AATCTGCGGCTTTGGCTGTCCTCGACGGTTCTCAGCATGCAGCTACCCTCTCTGGCGGCGAAGATGCGGCCTGTAAGGTCGCCGGTCCCACCACGACCGGCGCGAGTCGCGGTATCCACTGCCGTGGCTCATCACCTACGGTGTCCAACTGCCATGTCCTGCGGAATCTCAGCGTCGGTATGGAAGGGGGGGCAAACGCGTTCCTGCGCGTTTGCGATCCCCAACCCGCAGGCGACACCAAACCCACGATCGCCAACAGCGTCTTCGCCGCCTATTATCAATTAGCACCGATCATGCATTCCCGAGAGTGAGGGAAAGGATCAGCCATGAGAAAGATGTTCTCTTCGAGTTGCATTCTGCTTGTCTTCCTGGGGTCGGTCTCCATCGCGGTCGTGCGGCGGGTGCCCGGCGAGTATCCCTCGATCCAGCGAGCCATCAACGACTGTAACGACGACGATACCGTCATCGTCAATCCCGGCATCTATTACGAAACGATCAACTTCAGCGGCAAAAACATCGTACTCACAAGCACAGACCCCAACGACCCCAAGGTTGTCGGATACACGATCATCAATGCCGACGGCGACGGCACGGTTGTGACCTTCGAGAATCGCGAGACCTCGAAAGCCGTGCTGACCGGTTTTACCATCACCGGCGGCTTCGGAACACTCGCGGAATGGTCGGATGAGTACTATAAGCAATTCTATGGTGCGGGCATCTACTGCGAAGGCGCCTCGCCCACCATCACTCGGAATGTGATAACCAACAACCACGGTCCCTTCTCCGATCAGCAGGTGGGGGACCGCTGGGTGTCCACGTACTCGGACGGCGGTGGCATCTACTGCTCGGGCGGCGCCACAGTCACGCACAACGTGATCTATAACAACTCCGCTTTTGCCGGTGGCGGGGTCTATGCCGGCTCCGGCAACGTAGCCGACAACATCATCTACAAGAATGCCGCCTACTGGGGTGGGGGCGTTTACGTCTATAGCGGTTCTTTGGTGAACAACACGATTGTGAACAATGATTGCAGCAAGGATCCTCAATACGGCCGGGGCGGAAATGTCTATGCCTACATCAGCTACTACGACAATCTGGTTGTGGCCAATAACAATATCTGCGGGGCCACTTCCGGAGGCGGCCTGTATTACACGATGAAACCTCGCTCCGATTTGATCCGATTCAATAACGTGTGGAACAACGCACCCGCGAACTACGGCTTGGAGGACATGCGGACCTATGACGCGATCTACGGAGAACAAGCCGACTGGACCGGTCGGTTCGGGAATATCTCCGTGGACCCGTTGTTCGCTGATCTGTGGAGTAATGACTTCCACTTGCAGCCGATCTCGCCGTGCATCAGCGCAGGCGACCCGAACGCTGTTCCCGGGCAGACTGCGACGGATATCGATGGGGACCCACGCGTGTTTGCCATGCGCGTGGATATCGGGGCCGATGAGCACATTGGCTATGTCAAACCTCTCGCCAGCGCCGGTGCAGATCAGCATGTGCTGGTGCCCGAACCCGTTACGTTGGACAGCGGCGGCAGCTATTTCTCCGATCCGAACGGCGTCAAGACATATCAATGGTCCCAGACCCAGGGGCCCGCAATCGAACTCAGCGACGCCACGGCAGAAGGCCCCTCCTTCACGCCGCCGACGGAAGGGTGGTACGTCTTCGAACTGGTCGTTGGCGACGGCCAGTACGCCAGCGGGCCGGACAGAGTCCTCGTCGTAGTGGGCAACGAGCAGCCCGTGGCCGACGCCGGACGCGACCAATTATGGCCTGTGCCGGGGTACGTCACACTGAACGGCTCGAAATCCAACGATGCCGATCCGCCCGACGAGCTGACCTACACATGGACCCAGATCGAAGGACCCAATGTAGTCCTCGAAGAACCGGGTTCCGCGACGCCATACTTCCAGTGCCATGAGGAAGGCATCTACGTCTTCGAACTCGTCGTCAGCGATGGTTTTGTCAACAGTGACTCTGATACGGTGAAGCTTGAAGCGTCCGCATGGACGCTGGGCGCCGAACTCATCGAGGTCACGGACTACGAGCAGGGAGATTTCTACCATCCGGACGTCGCCGGGACCACAGTTGTCTGTGCGGGCGGCGAGTATGACGCTGGACTCTGGACCATTCACTGCATGGACACGCAGAGCGGCAGAACCGAGACCTTCGAGGCCGGTGGCGTCGACACCATGCCGAAGATCGACGGTAACCGCATCGTCTGGTCGGCGGGGTCCACCACCGGACGCATTTGCACGAGCGTGGTCCTGGGGGACGTGATCACGGGCGCAGCCGCCTTCCTTCGGACGGGTACGGCCACCGAGTCCTACGGGTACCCCGCGATCTCCGGCAACAAAGTCGTCTGGGCCCACCATCGCGGCGTCGATACGCAGAACACCACTCGTTACGTCGAGACGCCCTATGACATTGCAGGCGTCGATATCACGAACCCGGGCAAGCCGGTGTATTTCACGATTGCCGAGCAGGTCGGTCGGGGCGAGCCGTATCCTTATAGCGTCAGCTACCGCTATGCGCACGATGACCCGGTAGATATTTGCGGCGATATCGTCGTATGGGAGGGCGATGGCGACATCTTCGGTGCGGATCTCTCGGATTTGGACAACATCAAGGTCTTCCCGATCTGCACGGCAGCGGAGCGTCAGCATGGCCCGGCGGTCTCCGGCCGTATCGTTCTCTGGACGGACGAACGGGATGACATCGGAGATATCTATGCCGCCGATATCTCCGATCCGGACAACATTCGTGAGTTCGAGGTCTGGGTCGGCCCGGGATGGCAATTGCAGCCTGACATTGACGGCCCGCTGATTGTCTACCTTGACGGCGACGACTACTATGGAGACCTTCGAACGTGCTGTCTCTCCAGGGAGTATGGTGTCACGCACTTCCCGCTCGGAGCATCGGGAGCGTACTACAACTACTACGGAGCGGGCCCCCAAATCGATGGCTCTACCATCGTCTGGCAGTACAGCAGCCGGATCCGGACGATTTCCTTCGACTTCGCGTATACCGTAACGGAAGGGCCGATTCAGAACCTTGGCACGGGCAAACGCTACGACTACATTCAGCACGCCATCGACGCCGTCGGCGCGGTCGAGCCCGCGCCGCCTGGTGCGCTTCGACGTGCAAGCGAACCCACCGTGGAAGGCAACGTCATTGTCGTCGAGCCAGGGATCTACGCTGAAAAGGTCCGCTTCAAGGGCAAGAACCTACTGGTGACTTCGGTCGATCCCGAGGACCCGGCCGTGCGGGCCGCCACGATTCTGGCGGGCCCGGGCCAGCGCGTGACGTTTGCCGATCATGAGACGGCGGATTCCGTCCTGACGGGCTTCACCATTGCCAACGGCAGCTACGGCGTATTCTGTAGCGACTCGACGCCGGCGATCAGCGATTGTACGATCACAAACAATGTCTCCGCAGGTGTCAAGTCGTGGAATGGGGCCAATCCTGTATTCAGCCGCTGTGAGGTCACAGGCAACGGACTGGGCGCCGCAATGTGGGCACGCCTGGACAACCGGTTTGCCCGCCGGAATCTCGGCACGTTCCGCAATTGTCTGATCGCAGGCAGTCGGGGAGTGGGCATCCTGGGCGGCAACCTGACGCTGGAAAACTGCACGGTCGCGGACAATCTTGGGTATGGCATTGACTGCTCGCTGGCAGCCATCACGAATTCGATCCTGTACTTCAACAATGAGGGGGCTGAGAACCTCAAGGTGAACGACGCGAAGTCCAGCGTAACATACACGGACATCCAGGGCGGCTGGGCCGGTGAGGGCAACCTTGATGCGGACCCGCTCCTCATCGCTCGTGGTGAGTGGCTCACCCCAGGTACAGCAGCCGAGGCAACTACGATAGGCGGCAGGCCGCTACCCGGGGTGTCGGTTGTTTCCGGTCCCGGCTCGAGCTGGGTCGCAGGCGACTACCATCTGAAGAGTGAAGGGTGGTCATGGGATACAGTCGAAGGGATGTGGACATGGGATAGTGTCACGAGCCCGTGCATCGACGCGGGTGATCCGACCACGTCGATCTGTGAAGAACAGCCCTGCGAGGCCGATGGTCCATTCAGCGAGCGCTCGCCTGTGAATGTCCGAATCAACATGGGCGCTTATGGGGGCACGCCCGACGCCAGTCTTGCCCCGCGTAGCGAGACGCCATGACGGTCGCGAACGACCGCGCGCTGCTGCGTAGTCGCCCGGGCGCCGGGTCTCTCGACCCTTGACGGCGGCCCCCCCTTATCGCTACAATCAGGGTGATGGTCGAGCAGAAGAAACGCAAGAAAAAGAAGAAGCCCAATCCCGTCCGCGACTGGCTGCTGTACGTGGCCGTGCGGGTCCTTGTTATCTTCCTCTATCTCTTCGATGTGGAGACGAACCTCAGGTTCGCGTGCTTCCTGGGCGACCTTCTCTGGAAGTACTACGAGCGAGGACGGCTGCGGGCGCTCGACAATCTGCGCGCGAGCTTCCCGGAGAAATCGGAGGAGTGGATCTGGCGGACCGGGCGGCGCAGCTTTCAGCAGTTGGTCATGCTGACGATCGACGTGCTCTTCACGCCCCGGCTCGTGCGCAAGCACAACTGGCGGCAGTACTCGCGGTACAAAAACGCCGAGCACGCCAAGTGGCTGATGCAGGAGCGCAAGGGCCTGCTGATGGTGACGGGGCACTACGGCAACTTCGAGATCATCGGCTACCTCATGGGCCTGTTCGGCTTCGATCTTTACAGCATCGCGCGCCCGTTGGACAACAAGTACCTGAATCGCTTCCTTTACGGCGTGCGGGAGCGGCGCGGGCAGAAGCTGCTCGACAAAAAAGGCGCGGCCCAAATGATGCCGACATTCATCGAGCAGGGCAGCACGCTCGGATTTATCGCGGACCAGGATGCGGGCAAGAAAGGGGTCTTTGTCGATTTCTTCGGACGAAAGGCCAGCACCTATAAGAGTATCGGCCTGCTGGCGATCACGTATAAGCTGCCCATCGTCGTGGGCTACAGCCGGCGTGTCGGCAATCGCTTCTTTTTCGAGTTGGGGATGACGCGAATCATTTTCCCGCATGAGTGGGCCGACAAGGACGACCCGCTTACGTGGGTCACGGCCGAGTACAGCAAGGCGATGGAGGCGTTCATCCGCGAAGACCCGTCGCAGTACTGGTGGGTGCACCGCCGCTGGAAGACCTGGCCGAAGGAGGAACGCAAGAAGGCCCAGGCCGCTGCAAAGTCTGTCGGTGAAAACGGTGGCAGCGCCCAGATCGCCAGCATCGGCCCGGTCCGGCTGGCGGATCAGAACTTCCGGGCAGGCTGCTGATTTGGAGGAGTCCAGACATGAGAGCGAAGATCCTATTCCTGGCGGCCCTCGTTGCATCTGTCATCACAGCCAATGTCGAGGCGAGACTTGTGGCTTGCGTCGGTGACAGTATCACCTACGGGGCCGGCATTGCCGACCGAACGAACAATAGTTACCCGGCCCAGTTGCAGCGGATCCTGCAGCAGTACGATCCGGCCTGGGAGGTGCGCAACTTCGGAGTCAGCGGCGCGACGCTGCTGCGCCGCGGCGACA
>CBFDDG010000336.1:0-5535 GCA_965603505.1 uncultured Phycisphaerae bacterium
GGCCTTGGGGTCTTTGCGCTCCGTGCAGAACAGGCCGTAGATCCAGCCGTCCTCATGGCGGACCAGGCGGATGTCGTACACGTTGATGTCGGGATCGTTGGTCTGCGGCATGACGACCGGATAATCCCAGAAGCGGAACCGGTCGATGCCGGTCGGGCTCTCCGCCACGGCGAAGAAGCTCTTGCGATCGAGGCCCTCCACGCGGGCCGCCAGAAGGACCTTGCCGTCAAGCTCGATCGCGCCGGGATTGAAGGCGCTGTTGATGCCCATGCGCTCCATCAGGTGCGGGTTCGTCTCAAGGTTCAGGTCGTAGCGCCAGAAGACGGGCGCATGCTCGGCCGTCAGGACGGGATATTTGTAGCGGTCGAACACGCCGTTTCCGCCTTCGCTGATCCGGTTCGGCCGGGTAATCAGTGCTTCGTGCGCCGCGAAAAGCTTTCGCAGCCGTTCCTTGAATTGCTCGTACGTCATGGTCAAACCTCTATGCTTTCCGTTCGGCGAATAATCTCCAGGCAACAGCGGCTGTTATGGTACGGGCCCTTCCAGGCGGAGACCTTGGGCTGAGATGGATCGGACGTTCCGTCCGGCCGAACGCACCAGAACCACTCACCGTGCACGCGGTCCACCATCCGGTCCTCAATGAACCGCCAGCACCGCACGGCGGCATTCAAAAAGGCATCCTCCCCGGAGAGCTGCCAAGCGTTGTAGAAGCCAACGATCGCCTCCGCCTGCGGCCACCATTCCCTGTTGCGGTTGACGACCGTCTTGTCACGCCCGAGATAGCACAGGCCGCCGTCCGCGTCCACGCCCTCCTTCAGCGCGCTCCAGGCCATGCTGGTCGCCAGCGCCCGCACCTCGGCCAGCACGTGCGGATCGCCCAGCACCTCGGCCGCCTCGCACAGCAGCCACGTGCCCTCGATATCATGCCCGAAGGTATAGCTGGCCGACCGACAGGTCCACGCCTCGTCGAAGAAGTGGTCGAGATGAGTCCGCTCAGCGTTGAGAATCCGCCGCGTGAACAAATCGATCAACTCGCGCAGACGATCGGCCACCAGCGGATCGGGCCAGACGCGCATCAGATTCGTGTAGGCTTCGAGGACGTGAAGATGATTGTTCATCGACTTCTTCTCATCCATGTCCTTATCGCTGAGCCGCATATCCTCACAGGGCTCCCATTCACGAAGCATGACTTCCAGATATCCCCCGTACCGGTCGTCGTGTGCGTGGGTCTCAATCCGATTGAATACGTCGATCGCTCGCTCCACAGCCCGCGGCTCGTGGAACGTGCGGTGATACTCCGCCAGCGCGTAGATGCAGAACGCCTCGCCGTAGATCTTCTTCTTGTCGTCGAGCACGACGCCGTCCGGATTGAGCTCCCAGAAGAAGCCCCCATGCCGCTCGTCGAGGAACCGGTCCGTCAAATACTCATACGCACGATGCGCCAGAGAGCGGTCCGCCTCATTCAGCGTGTAGCGATAGGCGGCCGAGAACGTCCACAGCAGCCTCGCGTTGAGGATCAGCCCCTTGGACGCATTCGCCAGCACGCGCAGATCGTTGGACATTTCTCCGATGAAGCCGCCCCGCCGCTCATCGACGACGTGCCGGCGCCAGAACGGCAGAATGTCTTCGAGCAGCTCCCTGCGCACTCGTTCGGCTAATTGTGTGTCACTCAGCGCGGTCATGATCGACCTCGATTCGCGATAGCTGTGCCTCGGCCTGGAATTCGATCTTGACGTAATCGCACGCGCGTTCGCCCGGGCTCGCGGAATACTGGACGGCTTTCCAGAAGCCATAGGCGTCTTCGCCATGGGTCGCGGTGCCGGTAAGGACGGGCTCCACGGCAGTGAAGCTGCGGCCGTCCTTCGAGAACAGCAGGCGAACGGCCGACTGGTCGGACGGGCTGAAAAGCAGGACTCTGACGGCCTTGATGCCGCCCGGGGCGCGGTAAACGACGGCGCTGCCGGCCTCGCCCGAGAGGCGGTGGCAATCCTCCTTGAACTTGCGCGCCTGATTATCGACGAACTGAAGCTTGCCCTCCTTGAGGAAGATGCGTGAATCGTTCCACAGCTCATCCACGAGGGTGCGATGCGTCACTCGCACGGGCCCGATCGCGTTCGAGGGTTCCGAGACGCCGGACACGTTCCGTGCGACGACTCGATAGTAGTATTCCCGGCCCGGCCGCACCGACTCATCGGCAAACAGCGAACGATACTGAACCTGCGCCTCGCATACACCTGCGCCGACCTTGTCCCAGGGCCCCCCCACCGCCTCGGACCGCTCGACATCGTAGCAGCTTGCCCCGACGCTGCCCTGCCAGGTCATCTGGGCCCCGTTGCTGACGGCCAGCAGCTTTGGGGATGCCGGGTTCGGAAGCGGTGGCGGCGTCATGCCGCGAATCGCAAAGGCCCTCTCGCGCACCAGCCGCATCAGACGCCGCTCGTCGTATTTCTCTCCGATGGGGAAGCCGGACCAGTGATAGGCCTTGAAGTGATCGCCGCCATGCGGCTCGTGGTGCCAGTAGAAGCCGCCGTCGCGCGTGCGATACCGCAGGCTCCACAGCAGCGCCCCCGTAAGCTTCTCGTCCCGGACAGTATCCATGACCGCACACAGGGCGTCGGTGCTGAGGAACCCGAACTCGCCGAGATGGTAAGGCTTGCGGCCGCGCGCCATCCGGGCGCTCGCGACAACATGGGCAATCATCGCCCGGGGATCCTTCTCATAGTGATGGGTCTGGACGAAATCGATGTTCGGATCGTCGAGTGAGGACTGAAGCAAAGTCTCACCATGCGTCCCGTCGATGACCAGATGTTGCGAGTCGAGGCTCTTGATATGCGCGGCGATCTGCTTCGTCCACTCCGGCGGACTGTGCAGCTCGTTGCCGGTCTCCCAGGCGAGGATCGCCTTGTCGTCACGATATCGCGCGCCGGTGACGGTATTCACACGATTGATGACGAACGTGACAATTCCTTTATAGTCCTCGATCACCTGCGGATCGGTCCAGAACTCCTCGGGCTTCTTGCCGCGGAATTTCGCGAGTTCCGTCGTGCCCCCCCACCAGCTCCACTGATCGACGAACGGAAGGATGACTCGAACGCGGTGACGGTGAGCCGCGGCGATGACGCGATCGAGGACCTTGAAGGCCTCCTCGTTGAACTGTCCTGGCCCAAGGATATATCGCGGCAGATTCGCCGGGTCGTCGGCTTTTCGCACCGAGAGTGCATACATCCGGGCGACCTGCCCGCCCATTTGCTCGATCGCGCCCAAGGCGTCGTCGATCTCGAAGGCATCGGGCAGGCGGAACGGCATGCCCTGATCGAAGCGCATGTCGTCCTCAACGTAGTGCAGGTTGGGAATATTGAACGAGATAAAGCGAAACGGTCGCTCGCCGTCCCTCAGCACATCGCCGTCGCGGCGCACGAAATGCTCGAATGCCTGACCGGCCCTTGCTTGCCGCGCCGACGGGGCCGCACACGTCAGGCCCGTTGCCAGGACGGCCAGGACCCACAATCCTCTGACCACCACGGGAATCCTACAGAACCGTTCGGAAGAACGCGCCAAAATCATAGCTCACTCCCTTCATTGCGACACAGTGGATTCCCGCCTTCGCGGGAATGACATCGTTTGTCGTGCCGCCGACTGCTCGTGTCCTGCCGGGTGCCATGCTTACGCTTGCGTAAGCATGTGTCCACCATCGGACGCAAACACGCCCACACAAACACAGCCCCGCCCCGGCAATCACCCGGCCGCGGGCTCCGGCTCGGCCGTGGCTTCCTCGGCTAACCTGTCGTACCAGTTCCTCTTGAGGATCCAGGACGTCAGCACGATGATCCCGGCCACGATAACCGCTCTCGACCAGCGCAGCAGTATAACATACATCGGCAGCAAGACCAGCGCCGTCTGCCAGATCGTGCCGACGACCACGTTGAACATATCGCGCCCGAAGCTGCGATTGGCCTCGAAGTCCGGATACAGGGCCACCGTCTTCTCATGGATCGGCCGCCAGAAGCCCCACGGCCGCACGCTACGGTAGAAGGCGATCAACGTCTTCTCGTCGGTCGGCTTCGCGACATACGTGCCGATCAGACAGCCCGCCACCGACAGCGCGAACAACAGCGGGAAGTAATACAGCTCAAGCGTCTCCTTGAACACCAGCGGGAAGATCAACGCCGGCACGAGGCCGGCCACCATGCCCCAGAAGTACCCGTGGCCGTTGAATCGCCACCAGTACCACTTGAGCACGTTGGAGGCGACGTAGCCGCCGTAGAGCGCCGAGACAATCCACTGCAGGAGACTGTTGACGTCCTGCGCGAAGACACCGAGCACGATTGAGACCGCGACAACCAGCAAGCCCGTGGCGTAGTTGACGAAGGCCACGCGGCGGTTGCTCGCATCCGGCCGGATGTACTTGAGGTACAAGTCGTTGACGATGTAGGCTTGTGCGGCGTTCAGCGTCCCCGAGAACGTCCCGAGGAACGCGGCCAGAAGTCCGGCTAAAAGGCAGCCCACCACGCCCACCGGCGCGAATTCGCTGATCGCCGAGGGCAGGATCTGCTCGAAATCGACCTCGCCGGCCACGAGCAGGTTCAATCGGTTGTAGTAGAGCAGCCCCAGCACGGCAAAGCCGACCACCATGAAGTATCGCACGGGAAAGAGCACGACGGAGACGAACCCGCTCATCATCGCGGCCTCGCGCGGGCTGCGCGTCGCGAGGATCTTCTGCATGTCGTAGTTCGGGGCCGGCCCGGCGGCACTGGCCCCAATGCCCTTGAACAGCATGAGCATCATGATGATCGTGAACCACGAGAACTGGTCACTGGCGATCTTGGCGTTCACCCCGTCAATGATCCCCTTCCAGTCCAGGCCGAGCTTCAGGCCGAAGAACGGGGTGTCCCACCCTTCCGGCACGGCCAGGGGCTGCCCGGACAAGTGGTGCATGGCGATCCCCCCGATGATGAGGGCTGAAACGGTCATGATGATGTACTGCACCAGGTCGGCTAACACGATGCTCCGCATACCGCCGAGGATCGTGTAGAACACGGCGACGACCGTGAACGCCAGGCCGTACAGGTGCGGAACGTACGCCGCCGGCACCCGGAACGGCACGTACGGCGAGACGACCTCCCACGGAATGAAGATCAGGATGAACTTGCCGAGCCCGACGAAGCCGTACGCCATGAAGCCCAAGCACCCGACGATGGCGAAGACCACCACGATCGTATGCGACAACTGCGCGCCGGCGCCCTTGCCGAAGCGGGTGCCGATCCACTGGGCCCCGGTGGTGACGTTCGACCGCCGCAGCCACATCGAGAGGTAAATCATCAGGAAGATCTGATTGAACGTCGGCCACAGCCACGGCAGCCAGACGCTCTTGAGGCCGTAGACGAACATGATCGTCACCAGCCACATCGTCCCGGAGATGTCGAACATGCCCGAGGCGTTGGACAGGCCCAGCAGGTACCACGGCAACTCCTTGCCCCCGAGCAGATACGAGTTGAGGTTCTTGGACGCCCGCCGGCTCAGTAACACGCCGATCAG
>CBFDDG010000337.1:0-5506 GCA_965603505.1 uncultured Phycisphaerae bacterium
CAGCGACTGTGAAAGACTCAGGGACATCCCGTTCGAGAGGCTCGCGGCCTTCGTTTTCGAGCCGGGAAGTGCCTCAGGGACGGTACGGTTCGCTCCCGAGAAGCTGGTGCGGCATCTCGCAGGTGAGATCAGGCGTCAAGGTGGAATGTTTGTCGTCGATGAGGTTGTAACAGGACTCGGGCGAACCGGCAAATGGTATGGCTTCAATCACTATGGGCTGCAGCCGGACGTGGTCATTTGCGGAAAGGGCCTGGGCAATGGCTATCCGGTCAGCGCGGTGGCGCTGCGGCGTGCGGTCGCCGAAGGGCTACAGGAGCACCGACTGCACTACGTCCAATCTCACCAGAATGATCCGCTGGGCTGCGCCGTCGCCAAGGAAGTCATCCGGGCCGTCAGGGAAGAAGGGCTGGTTGAACGAAGCGCCATTATGGGAGCACACCTGGTAGAGCGTCTGGGTGAAATGCTGAACGGCTCAGATACCGTCAGCGAGATCCGAGGTCGGGGCCTCATGGCCGCGATGCAGCTATCCGGCCGCGCAAATGATTGCTCCAGCAGCGAGCTTGTCTTCAAGGCTATGCTCGCGCGAGGCATGCTGATTGGGCACGACCCGGCACAGAATGTCATCCGATTCCTGCCGTGCCTGACGATACCCAAGGAAGACATCGAGACTCTGGCGAGCAATCTCAAAGCCGTTCTCGCCGAGTTGCAGCGTCACACGATGTAATCGATCACGGCAGAAAGCCGGTTTTGCTTGATTCTCGAGGCAAAGCGGATACACTCTGCCTGAAGCGCGTCACGGGCCTGGTGCCGAACGGGCACGGGACGACGTTTTCACAAGCGGACTGGCGGTCGGAAAACACTGTCCAGGGCACGTTGGGAATGAAACAGCGGTTATCCGAAACCAGCTTGCCGGCCTGGAAATGCAAACGGAGCAACAAACGCATGAAAGCATTCGTAAGCGGAGCAGCGGGATTCATTGGCTCGCACCTGACGGAGCGACTTTTGAAGGAAGGCTGGACCGTCACCGGCGTCGACAACTTCGATGAGTTTTACGACCCCGGCATCAAACGCCGCAATCTGGCCGGCTGCCTGTCGAATCCGCGCTTTCGTCTCATGGAAGCCGATATCCGCGACCAGAACGCCATGCAGGAAGCGATCTCGGCCGACACGGATGTGATCGTGCACTTAGCCGCCCGAGCCGGCGTCCGACCGTCGATCGCCGAGCCTCTGCTCTACATGGATGTGAATATCAATGGGACGGTCGTGCTGCTCGAAACCGCAAGAAAACGGGGTGTCGGCAGGTTCATCTTCGCCTCGAGTTCGAGCGTCTACGGCAACAACCGGAAGGTCCCGTTCTCGGAAGACGACAACGTGGATTTCCCGATCTCGCCGTACGCCGCTTCGAAAAAGGCCGGCGAGCTGATCTGCCACACGTACCATCATCTGGTTGGAATCGCCATCAACTGCCTGCGGTTCTTCACGGTCTACGGGCCGCGCCAGCGACCGGACCTGGCGATCCATAAGTTCGCAAGGCTGATCGAGGCCGGCAAGCCGATCCCCGTTTATGGCGACGGCACGATGATGCGGGACTTCACCTACATCGACGACATCATCAACGGCGTCATGGCGGCGATTGAGCGATGCACTGACTACGAGATCTTCAATCTCGGCGAATCCCAGCCGATCAGCGTCAACAACCTCATTTCCGAACTCGAAACCGCGATGGGCAAGAAAGCGATACGGGAGTCTCGGCCGCTCCAGCCCGGGGACGTCGATCGTACGTATGCCGATGTCGCCAAGGCCCGGGTCCAACTCGGCTACCGACCCTCGACCGATATCCAAACCGGCCTCGCCCGGTTTGTGGAATGGCTCAGGGGCAACACGTAGAAGAAATTATCCTTGACCTGCGGCCGGCGAACCCATAGACTTCCCCACGGTTGAAGAGACGTCGATGGTGCACGCGAAAGGCCAAGAGCAGTCATGTACTCGCTGAAACCAGGACAAGGCAGCACCCACACGGCCCTCGTGGTCGGCGTAGCGAGTGTCTACCTGGCAATCACGTCGACGATTTCTCTGTTTCATAGCGAGGACTGTCGGGAAGCTCAGCAGACAGGGGACACGAACAGTTCCTCACCCTCAAGCAGCCCGTGTCCGGCATGCAAGTTCTTAGGTGGCTCGAACTCTCCAGCGGCCCATGATGATCCGCTTCCGACCGTGATCGAATCACCAACCCCCTCTGAAGCGGTGCAGAATTCAGTTGTTGCTGTTGTCAGCCCCTGTACGGGCTCGATCATCGTCCGCGCCCCTCCGGCCTACTCCCTTCCATAGTCGCATCGTGACGTAACGGGTCGTTGCCGACCAGGATAATATCCTCTTCCGGCCGCACGGCGTCACCCGACTGATCAGCACATCAGAGCCACCTGCAAAAAACGCAGGCCCAGTACAAGAAGGGAGAAACGCACATGCGCAAAATGTCGCACCCTATTGCAGTTTTCCTGTTGCTCACGATTACCCCACTTGGCTGTTTAACAGCAGGAAGTGAGCCGAGCGAAGAAGACGAGGTTGAACAGCTCAAGGAGCAAGTGGTTGATCTCACAAGACTCATCGAACAAATGCAGAAGGAGCACGAAGGCCAAATCGCCGAACTGAGAGTCCAGATTGAGGGGTGGAAGGGCGAACAGCCCGAGCCGGTTCCTCAGGTAGCCCCGGTCGACGATGAGCTGGCGCGTCTGCGGGCGATGGCGGAAAGTCTGGCCGGGCCGAAAAAAGAGGAAAAGGCCCCGGAAGAAATTGTCTACAAATCTCGCGGGGTCAGTCTGCAACAACTCAATCCGGAAATTAGCGTCTCGGGCGACCTGATTGCCTACTACCGGGACCAGGAGGGAACGAGGCAGCGCACGGACGTCTTCCTGAGGGGATTGGAGCTGAACTTTCAATCGTATCTTGATCCCTTCTCAAAGTTGAAGGCTACCGCGCACGTGCATGACGACGGTGAAGTGCATCTGGAAGAGGTATACTACACGCATTTCACGATGCTTGAGGGCGCCACCCTCGAACTGGGCCGATTTCGCCAGCAGTTTGGCGTCGTCAATCGCTGGCACGAGGATGCCCTCGACCAGATCCAGTATCCTCTGGCCCTGCAACGGATATTTGGCGAAGAGGGCCTGAACCAGATCGGTGCGTCCATCGACTGGGCGTTTCCCGAATGGGCGGACGCCCACCACGGCTTGACCCTCCAGATCACGAACACGGAGAACGAGCGGTTGTTTGACGACGAGACCCTGGGCACTCCGTCCCTCCTGTTCCACTACAAGAACTTCCGCGACCTGTCCCGGGATACCTATCTTGAGTTCGGCCTCAGTGGGCTATTCGGCTGGAACGATGAATGGGAGATTCAGACAGCCCCCGACACCGTCATAACAGAGCATGATGCACTGGGCACACGCCTGTTCGGAGCGGATCTCTCGATGCTCTGGGAGCCGGCCGACCGCGCCCTGTACCGCAATATCGAGTGGCGGAGCGAGTTGTACGCGCTGAACCGCGATATCCTCGCGCCGGACGGCTCGGGACGCGACACGATCAACGCCTGGGGCATGTACAGCTATCTGCAAAGCAAGATCGCCCAGAACCTGATCGTGGGCACGCGGCTCGACTACTACGAACCCGACAGCAAAGACTACGCGGTCCAGCCGATCCTCTCTCTCGTCCCCCTGGCCTATCCAGAGAAGAATTCACATCGCTGGCAGGTCGCCCCATACATCACATGGTGGCAGAGCGAATGGGTGTTCTTCCGCGCCGAGTACGACTACGCGTGGGGCGACGGGATGGAGAATGACGAGCATGTCGTCTGGTTCCAGACTGTCTTCGCCGCCGGGCCGCACAAACATGAACGCTATTGAGCACAGATGGAGGTATGTCTCATGACAATCAGACCGATACGACTGCTTTTTGCGTTGGCCGTGATCCTGACCGTGCTGCTTCCTGGCGATGTGCAGGCTGCCCGCGAGCAACACAGGGCACGCGAACGGCGAGGCCCCCGCGGGGGAGCCGCCGGGCCGCTTCGCGTTGTCACGACGCTGTCCGACTATGCCGCTCTGACGAGAATCATCGGCGGCGACAGGGTAACCGTCGAGCACATCGTTCACGGGGTCCAGAATCCTCATCGCATCCGGCCCAAGCCCTCCTTCATCACGATGGTCAAGAAGGCCGACATGCTTATTGGCACGGGCCTCGATCTCGAGATGTGGCTGCCGACGGTAGTCGACAAATCCGGCAACCGGCGGGTCCGAAGCGGTGAGATCGGGTACGTCGCCGTGGCGCAGGGCATCGAACTCGTCGAGAGACCGGCGGTCATCTCCCAGTCCGAAGGCGACGTGCATGTCTTCGGCAATCCCCATATCACCACCAGCCCCATCAACGCCATACAGGTCGCGAAGAATATCTGTGTTGGACTGGTCAAGAACGATCCCCGGAACAGAGACTACTACGAGAAGAACTTCGATCTGTTTCGGGACGAGGTGCACCAGCATCTGTTCGGGGAAGAACTCGTCACATTGCTGACGGGCGATACGCTGTGCCTGCTGGCGCAGAAAGGCCAGTTGATCCAGTTCCTCGAAGAGAACAAACTCCAGGGGGAGCCCCTGATCGACAAGCTGGGCGGCTGGATGGAGAAGATGCTCCCTCTTCGCGGAACCCCCGTGGTCGTGTATCACAAGGACTGGAGCTACTTCCTCAAACTCTTCGGCCTGGAGGAAGCGGGCGATGTCGAGCCGAAGCCCGGCATCCCACCATCCCCGAGACATGTGACCAAATTGGTGAGCATGATGCGGGACAGGAATATCAGGATCCTCCTGGCCGCGAGCTACTTTGATGAGCAGGCCATCCGCACGGTGGCGAACCGAACGCGAGCGGAGGCCGTTGTTGTCCCGCTGTTCGTTGGCGGAACGCGAGAGACGGACGACTACTTCAAACTCGTGGATTGTTGGATAGACGGTCTGCTCACTGCCGCCGGACGTAAGGGACTTGTGGGAAAATAGACCATTGAGGATAAGATCATGACGGAAGCCATGCGATTGTTCGCACTCCAGATCATCCTGATTGCCGTGGTGCTCGTTCTGCACACGTACCTGGGCCTGCACATCATCCGCCGCACGCTGATCTTTTCCGACCTTGTGCTCGACCAATTGGCGGCGTTCGGGGGGCTGGTCGGCGTCGGTCTCGGCATTGCCTACGCCTCGCCCGGCTCATACGTGCTCGCGTTTGCGGCCGTCCTCCTTGGCGCGTTCCTGCTGGCGGTCATCAATCCGAGGAATCCCGCGATCCCGCGGGAGGCCGTCATTGGGATCCTCTTCGCGATGGCCCTGGTTCTGTCGCTGCTCTGGACGGACAAGATCCCGGGCGGAGAGGCATACGTCGAAACGACGATGTCGGGCTACCTGCTCTGGGTGACATGGCCGTTGATCCGGGTCACCGTGCTGGCCTACATCGCCCTGATCGTCTTCCACTA
>CBFDDG010000338.1:0-5486 GCA_965603505.1 uncultured Phycisphaerae bacterium
GGGAGTCTCGCTTTGGGCACCAGCCGGCGTGGTTTCCGATCCGGTTTGGCCGGGAAGCCGGTTACCTTCTCACTGATCTCTTTCAGAACCGCGTTCGCGTTCTTGTACTTGATTTGGCGGTGTTTCAGCTTCTCGGCCAGCCGGCTGAAGATGCGCCAGTCGGGCCGCATGAAGCCAGTGACCGCACCGTCCGGGAGGTCTTCGATCCGGGCGAGTCGCTGCACGCGGCCCTCGACGTTGGTGAGCGTCCCCTCCGCTTCGGCAAAGCTCGCCGCGGGCAGGAAGGCATCGACGGCGAACGGCGGGTGGTAGACATCCTGCGCGATAACGTACTCGCAGTCCGGCCGCTCGAAGAACGGCACCTCTCCGACGAGATAGATTACCTTCGGCTTGGCCCGGCCTTCGATGACATCGGCGAGTGAGATGCCATTGCCCTTCGCTCTGGCGACGCCGGGGAGGATTTCGCCCATCACGCCCAGTTCGAGCGCACCGCGCGTGTTCGCTCCATTGTACAGCGGCATGAAGGTGGTGTTGTCTCGTCGAGCGAGTTTCGCCAGGGCGTCGATCAGCTCTCCGTTCGCGTCATATTCAAAGACCGTCGGCCCGATGACAATGGCCAGGTTCTCCGCGGCTGAGAGTGCGGTGAGGGCTTGCTGCAAGGAGTTTTTGACGACGCCCGTCTTCCTGGCAATAGCCGCCAAGCTGTCTTTGCTCTTGCCGCCCATGTTCTGGGCGATGGCGTTGAGCAGGGCACCTTCCTTGCCCGGCGTGGGGCGCAACCAGTAGTCCGTATAGCGGGCCAGGTTCGAGTCACGCGGGTCAATGGTGACCAGCCTCGCCCCCTCTTTCAGGGCGTGTCTGATCTCGACTCCGGCGATCGAGAAGTAGAAGCGCGAATCGAGACCGACGGCGATGATGGCATCGGCCTGCCTGATCCCGTTTACCGAGATGGGCAGCGAAAACAGCTTGGCCCACAGCCCGAGCCCGCCGGGCAGCGAATCGCGCGCGGTCGAATCGATACTGTTCGACTTGAGGCACGTGCGCACGAACTTCTGGGCGACATACAGGCTCTCGTTGGTGAGATCGCCCGACGCGAGCATCAAGAAATCGGCCGGCTTCAGCCCTTTCAAGCGCCCGGCGACCTCGTCCAGCGCTTCATCCCACGTGACCTCACGGAAGTACTTCCCGCGGCGGAGCATGGGTTTTCGTGCCCGGGAGTAATGGTGGGTCGCCTCGGGCATGGAGAACCTGCCCCGGACACAAAGCTGCCCGTCGTTGATTTCGGGATCGAGATGCGCCTGGGCCTTCGACAGGCGGCCAGCCTTGTGGTAGAGCTCAACCTGGCAGCCGATCCCGCAGAACGGGCAGGTCGAGACTTCGAAGCCGTCCGGCAGACCGTCCCATTTCGAGACTTTGTCCGCCAGCGTCCCGGTCGGGCACACGTCGACGCAGGCTCCGCAGAACTCGCAGCCGGCCTCCACATGGTTCTTCGCGAAGGCCGGGCCGATCCGCACCTCTGGCCCACGAAACTTGAACGCCAGAACGCTCGTCCCGCGGAGCTCCTGACACATTCGCACGCAGCGGCCGCAGAGAATGCAGATGTTGTAGTCCCGATCGTAGAACGGGTCGTCGTGCTCCACCTCGAAGCCGCGATAGACAACGGGGTACTCGATGTCCGTGATGCCGATCTTCTCGACGACGTCCTGAAGCTCGCATTGCTGGTCGTTCGGGCAATAGCGGCAACCGGTCGTAACACCGGCCTTCCTGATGGTGTATTGATTCGTCCGGCATTCGTCGCTTTCGCCGCAGACCAGGCAACTCGACGGGTGCTCGCTGAGGATGAGCTGGAGAATTTCTTTTCTCATCTCGCGAACCGCTTCCGTCTCCGTGAGCACCTTCATCCCTTCCTCGGCGACGGTGCTGCAGGCGAGCGGGTAGCCGCGCATCCCTTCGATCTCGACGACGCACATCCGGCAGCCACCGAACGGCGTCAGGTCCTTGTGCGCGCAAAGCGAAGGGATGTAGATGCCGTTCAGCTCGGCCACCCGCAGGACAGTGGCGCCCTCGGGGAAAGAGACCTTGCTCTGGTTGATCTCCATCGTGCGTGTGCGTTTCTTTCTCGGGCTCACATTATCCTCACGATTCGATGATGATGGCATCGCCGGCGATAGCGTCGTAGCGGCAGACCTCGTAGCAAGATCTGCACTTTATGCACTTCTCCTGTATGAGGTTGTGCGGCTGGGAGCGCGGGCCGGTGATGGCCCCTGTGGGGCACACCGAGACGCAGCGCTGACAGCCGGTGCACCTCTCCGGCAGAATCCGGAATATGACCAGATCACGGCAGACCACGGCGGGACAGCGCTTGTCCACAACATGGGCGATGAACTCGGAGCGGAAATAGCGGAGCGCCGAGAGTACTGGATTGGGGGCGGTCTGGCCCAGCCCGCACAGCGAGCCTTTCTTGACCATGATGGCCAACCTCTCCAGCTTCTCCAGGTCCTGTTCCTCGCCATTGCCTTTGCGTATCTTCTCGAGCAGATCCACCAGATGGCGGATCCCCACTCGACAGGGCGCACACTTGCCGCACGATTCGCTTTGGGTGAAGGAGAGGAAGAAGTGGGCCACGTCCACCATACACGTATCCTCATCCATCACCACCAGCCCGCCGGACCCCATCATCGATCCCGCTTGCAGCAGAGAATCGAAGTCCACCGGGAGCTCGAGCTTGCTCGCCGGCAGGCAACCCCCGGACGGCCCGCCGGTCTGAACGGCCTTGAAGTTCTTCTTATTTGGGATGCCGCCCCCCACGCCGTAGATTATGCTCGAGAGCGGCGTGCCCATCTCCACTTCGACGAGACCGGAATTGGCGATTTTGCCCGTGAGGGCGAACACCGCCGTCCCCTTGCTGTTCTCGGTCCCGATCGAGGCGAACCAGTCCGCCCCCCGGGTAATGATGACCGGGACCGAGGCCAGCGTCTTGACGTTGTTTATGACCGTCGGTCTGTCCCACAGCCCCTTCACCGCGGGAAACGGCGGACGGGTCCGGGGCGTTCCGCGCCGGCCTTCAATGGAGTGGATCAGGGCCGTCTCCTCGCCGCACACGAAGGCCCCGGCCCCTTCGAAGACCTCGATGTCGAAGTCGAAGTCGGACCCCATGATGGCCTGGCCCAGGTACCCTCTCTCCCGGGCCTGCTGTAGGGCGATGCGCACCCGCCTGACCGCCAGCGGGTACTCGGCGCGGCAATAGATGAACCCCTTACCGGCGCCGATCGCGTAGGCGAGGATGATGAGTCCTTCGATGACGTTGTGCGGGTCGGCCTCGAGCACGCTGCGGTCCATGAAGGCGCCCGGATCACCCTCGTCCGCGTTGCAGATCACGTGTTTCACGTCACCGGCGGCCTTGCGGCAAAAGTCCCACTTCACTCCCGTGGGGAAGCCGGCCCCGCCGCGCCCGCGCAGACCGGAGCGGCGCACCTCCTCGATGACCTCCTCCGGTGTCATCTCCGAAATGACCTTCCGCAACGCGTCGTATCCGCCACGCGCCTCGTAATCGGAGATCCTCTCGGGGTTGATCTTGCCGCAGTTGCGCAGGACGACCCGCTGCTGCTCCTTGTAGAACACGATGTCCCGGTAGTGTGGGATCGCGTCCTTGGTCGCCGGATGGCGGTAGTAGAGGTACTTGACCGGCTTGCCGCCGGCCAGGTGAGCCGCCGCGATCTTGGGCGCATCGCTCGGCTTCACGCGGCGGTAGAAGATCCCTTCGGGCTCGACGACCACGATCGGCCCTTGCTGGCAGAAGCCGTGGCAACCGGTGAACCCCACCTCCGCCTTGTCGCTCATGCCGAGCTGCTCGACGGCCTCCTCGAGAGCCCTGCGAATCTCGGGCGACTTCGACGAGACACAGCCGGTGCCCTCGCAAACGAAGAAGGTCACCTTGTCCGTGAGCACGCTCTCGCTCGCACTGCCCGAAGGTCTGCTCTCCGTTGCCGTTCCGTCATCTTTCATGACCACTCCCTACTCGCATCCCTACCTTCCGGCGGACGCTACCGCATGCTCCCCTTCTTCAGCTTCGTCTTCCGATCCGGGATGCTCTCCGCCCGGCTTCAACGTCTCCAGCAGCTCGGTGAACTTGACCCGGTTCATCCGCCCATGCACCTCATCGTTCACAACCACCACCGGCGCCAGGGCGCAACATCCCAGGCAGGCGACCCGCTCCAGGCTGAACTTCCCGTCCGGCGTGGTCTCCCCGTGAGACAAGTTCAAGTCCGCCTTCAGGACCTCGATGAAGTTGCGCGCCCCCACGACGTGACAGGCGGTCCCCATACAGACCTTGATGTTGTGCTCGCCGGGCGGGTTGAAGCGGAACTGTGCGTAGAAGGTGGCGACTCCGTAAACCTCGCTCTCGGAGACCTTGAGCCGCCGGGCTATGTGGCGCATCGCGCCGGCGGAGAGGAACCCGTCGGCCTCCTGAACCCTCTGCAATACGGGAACAAGGTCTGCCGGCCCACCCGCGAAATCCTGCATCACGTCTTCCAGTGTATCTGTCGCCATAGGCTGAATCCCTTTTTCGACGCGAGACTGATCTCGTTTGCCTTTGGTCGGAGAAACGGCGGCACCGACAGCGCCTATGCTGATAGCGAGCAGAGCGCCCGCTATTTGATGCCTGCTTCGTTGAGCTTCAGCGCGAAGGACCACGTATCCGCATCGCTGACAAAAAGTCCGATCGCGGCTTTACTGGCGAGTTCGACAACGTCCCCGGCCGGTTTCTTCCCGCGCACAAAGACGACCGCAGCGACGTCGACCAGATTCGCCGCCGCGATCAGGCTCTTGTGCGTCTGGAGTGTTACCAGAATGCTGTTGGCTTTCGCTCCGGTGATGATGTCTGAGACCATATCGGAGATATAGACTCCCTCCACCTCTTTGTCCTGGTATTTGTTGAGGGAGCTTAAGCCGGTCTTCTCTGCGAGTTCGGATACTCTCATGTCACTTCCCTTCTATGCTCTAGGTCTGCAGTATTTGCTTGGTTCCATGAGGCCGTGAGCGTCAGCTCAGTATATGTCGGTCAGGCCGACGTCGGCGATGACGATCCCCGCGCACGTGTCGATACTCTTACACTTGATGCACGGCACCACGACGATTCTCTTGCCCGGATCCTTGATGTTGGCGTTGAAGTACTCGGTGAGGGTTTCTATGCCCGCGTCGCTCACGCACTTGCCGGATGCGTGCGTGCTGTCGGCGCAAAGGGCCACGTAGACCCAGGTGCCCTTGCCCGCCTGCGCGGCGGTGCGGGCGACTTCGCACTCCGGATCCCGGCAGGTCGACAGCATCAGGCCCATCATATCGTCGAGGTTGACCACTTCGCCGCAGTGGTCGCACGCCAAGTCGAACTTGACCGCTTGCGAGCTGCCGAGATAGATCCAGTGATGTTCGCCATCTTCGTAGTCATCGACGGGCAGGGTGGGCTCGGACGAAAAGAAGGAGGAGCG
>CBFDDG010000339.1:0-5485 GCA_965603505.1 uncultured Phycisphaerae bacterium
GTGCGCCTGATCCTGACGGCGAAGAGAAACCACTTGGACAGGCGATTCATCCTGGATCGTATGGCGTAGGTGCGCACAAGATGGAAGGCAAAGTTGCAGTCTTAGGGGATGCGGATTTCGTGATGCCGTTCTCGGCGCTGGGCGTGGATACCTACGCCGTGGGGCATGAGCGCGAGCAGATCGTGGAGGCGGCCGAGCAGATCGTTGACGCGAAGTACGCGCTGCTTGTGGTATCGGAGAACATTGCCGCCGCGGCGGACGAGGTCCTGGCCGCGACCGAAGGCAAGCCGACCCCGTGCGTTGTCGTGGTCCCGTTCACACAGGAATCCAAGGGCTTTGCCACGGCAGCCTTGGGCAAAGTCCTGAAACTTGCTACTGGTATCGATATCCTGAAAGGCAGTTGAGAAGGTTTCCATAATGGCAGAGAAGAGACAAGGTCGCGTGGTGAAAGTGGCAGGTCCTGTCGTGGTCGCGGAGGGCATGGCAGGGGCGCGAATGTATGACGTCGTTCGCGTCGCGTCGCTGAACCTCATCGGGGAGATCGTCGAGTTCCGCGGCGATCGGGCTTCCATCCAGGTCTACGAGGAGACGACCGGTATTGGTCCGGGCGAGCCGGTGGTCGATACCGAGGCGCCGCTGAGCGTGGAGCTCGGTCCCGGACTGATTGAGAGTATCTACGACGGGATCCAGAGACCGCTGGACGACCTGGTCGAGGCCGAGGGCGACTTCATGAGCCGCGGCAGCGCCATGCCGGGGTTGTCAAGGGACAAGAAGTGGTCCTTCAAGCCGACGATCGCTGAAGGTGCGAAGGTCGGGCCCGGGGACATTATCGGCGAGGTTGAAGAGAGCACGCTCGTCCTCCATAAGATCATGGTGCCGCCGGGCATTCACGGGACCATCAAGAGCATCTCGGAAGGGGACTATACGGTCGAAGAGACGGTGGCGGTGTGCGAGGCCGAGGACGGCACAAAGCACGAGCTCAAGCTCATGCAGAAGTGGCCCGTGCGGAACCCGCGACCGCTTGCCAAGCGGCTGGCTCCGGTCAACGTGCTCGTCAGTGGGCAGCGTGTGATCGACACGTTTTTCCCGATCAGTAAGGGCGGTACGGCGTGCGTGCCGGGGCCCTTCGGAACGGGCAAGACCGTCGTGCAGCACCAGCTTGCCAAGTGGGTCGATGCCGACATCGTGGTCTACGTCGGCTGCGGCGAGCGCGGCAACGAGATGACCGACGTGCTGACCGAGTTCCCCGAGTTGAAGGACCCTCACAGCGGCGAGCCGCTGATGCGGCGTTCTGTGCTGATCGCCAATACGTCGAACATGCCGGTGGCCGCCCGCGAGGCCTCTGTATACACGGGCATCACGATTGCCGAGTACTTCCGCGACATGGGCTACACCGTTGCCCTGATGGCCGACAGCACGAGCCGATGGGCCGAGGCGATGCGTGAGATCTCGACCCGTCTGGAGGAAATGCCCGCCGAAGAAGGCTACCCGGCGTACTTAGCGGCGCGCATCGCCGCGTTTTACGAGCGGGCCGGGCGCGTCGTGTGTCTCGGCGCACCGGAGCGCGAAGGCGGCCTCTCTGTCATCGGGGCCGTCAGCCCGCCCGGCGGCGACCTCTCCGACCCCGTGGTCCAGGCGACGCTGCACGTCGTCAAGGTCTTCTGGTCGCTCAAGGGCGAACTCGCCTACCAGCGGCACTTCCCGGCCATCGACTGGCTCACCTCGTACAGCTTCTACAAGCAGTACCTCAGGGGCACGTTCAAGGACAGGGACAAAGGCGACGAGATGGAGCGCATGACGGTCGAGGCGATGACCCTGCTGGAGCAGGAGTCCGAGCTGCGAGAAATCGTCCGTCTGGTCGGCGCCGAGGCCCTCTCCCCACGGGACCGGTTGTCCCTGGAGACGGCGCGCTCCATTCGCGAGGATTACCTGCATCAAAACGCCTTCCACGAGGTCGACACCTATACCTCGATGGACAAGCAGTACGAGATGCTCAAGACCGTGCTGTACTTCCATCGCCAGGCCCTCGAAGCCATCGACGCCGGCGTGGAAACCGAGGCGATCTTCAAGCTGGCCGTGCGTGAGGAGATCGCGCGGGCGAAGTACATTCCCGAAGCTGGCCCACAGGCGCAAGGGAAGACAGAAAAGGATCAAGCCCCGGGCGAGGAGCGGGAGAAGCCAAAGGAAGACCGCGGCGCGAAGGAGAAGAAAGGCAAGTTGGCTGCCTCGATGGCCGCGATACGAGAGACCATCGAGCGGCAGATGAAGCAGCTCCAAACGGGAGGCGCCGGTGCCGAGAAAGCCAGGCCTGCTGGATCCCGAAAGCCGGAGCCTGCGGCTGTCTCGGCCGACGCGGAGAAGGCAGAGGGCGACGTAAAGGATGACGCCACGAACGAAACCAAGGGGAACTGAGTCCCTCGCTGGAAGAACTCGGAGAGTCAGATGCTATCGGTGAAAGAATACCAGACAGTCTCAAATATTCAGGGCCCATTGATGCTGGTCGAAATGGTGGACGAAGCCAAGTACGGCCACATCGTCGATATCGAACTGGCCGACGGCTCCGTCCGTCGGGGCCAGATCCTCCAGGTCGAGAACGACAAGGTCCTCCTTCAGGTCTTTGAGGGCACGAGCGGGGTCGACGTCGAGCGCAGCACGGTCCGCTTCCTGGCCCGTCCGCTCGAGTTAGGCGTTTCCCCTGACTTGCTCGGCCGCGTCTTCAGCGGCCTCGGCGTCCCAAAGGACGGTGGCCCCCCGATTATCCCCGACGAACGCCGCGACATCAATGGCGCCCCGATCAATCCGTTCGCCCGCGACTACCCGAACGAGTTTATTCAGACGGGTATCTCGACGATCGACGGACTCAACCCGCTCGTTCGCGGGCAGAAGCTGCCGATCTTCTCCGGCGCCGGCCTGCCCCACGACGACCTCACCGCTCAGTTTGCCCGCCAGGCCACTGTACTCGGCAAGGGCGAGGCCTTCGCCGTGGTCTTCGCCGCCATGGGCATCACCTTCGAGGCCGCCCAGTTCTTCATCGACGACCTGCACAACACCGGGGCCATCGAGCGGGCCGTCATGTTCATCAACTTAGCCAACGACCCGGCTATCGAACGCATCGCCACGCCGCGGTTCGCCCTGACCGCCGCCGAGTATCTCGCCTACGAGCGTGACATGCACGTGCTTGTCATTTTGAACGATATGACGAACTACTGTGAGGCGCTGCGTGAGATCAGCGCCGCCCGCAAGGAAGTGCCCGGGCGTCGTGGCTATCCCGGCTATCTCTACACGGACCTGGCCACCGTCTACGAGCGCGCCGGCCGGATCAAGAACAAGAAGGGCTCCATCACCATGGTTCCGGTCCTGACGATGCCTGAGGACGACAAGACCCACCCCGTGCCCGACCTGACGGGCTACATCACCGAGGGCCAGGTCATCCTCTCGCGATCCCTGCACCGCCAGGGCGTCGCGCCGCCGGTGGATGTGCTGCCGAGCCTGTCGCGTTTGAAGGATAAGGGCATCGGACGCGACAAGACTCGCGAGGACCATGCCGATCTGTACAACCAGCTCTACGCCGCTTACGCCCGCGGCAAGGAAATGCAGGAGCTCGCGACCATTATGGGTGAGGCGGCCCTCTCCGATGAGGACCGCAAGTACATGCAGTTCGCCAACAAGTTCGAGGCCCGCTACATCTCACAGGACTACTACGAGAACCGCACGGTCTTCGATACGCTCGACCTGGGCTGGGAGTTGCTCAGCATGTTCGAGAACGCCGAGCTCAAGCGAATCGACGTCAAGCTCATTGAGAAATACATGCCGAAGTTCCGCAAGGACGCAAAAGGCACTGGGGAGGCGCAACCGGCCGAAGAGAAGGCCGAATCCGCCACGAAGGAGGGACGCTGAGTAATGCTGGCGAATGTCAACGCCACACGAATGGAGCTTCTGCGGCTTCGCAAGCGGATTGCGCTGGCGACGCGCGGGCATCACCTGCTCAGTGAGAAGCGCGACGAGATTTCGCGGCAGTTGATCCAGATTGCGCGAGACATCCAGCCGCTGCGTCAGAAGGTGGAGTCGGAGCTTCTGCAGACGTTCCGGCGGTTCATGCTCGCCCGCGCGACGATGGAGCCGGAGGATGTCAAGGCCGCGCTCGCCGTGCCGACCAAGCGGTTCAACATGGCCATCGAGTTCGCTTCGGTCATGAACGTCAGGGTGCCCAACCTGCTCAAGGACATCGAGGGCGAGATCATCTGTTACGGCTACGCCGCCACCTCCGGCGAGCTCGACGTCGCCTTGCTCTCGCTCGAACGCGCCCTCGACAGCCTGATCGAGCTGGCCCAGAAGGAAAAGCAGGCCCGCCTCTTGGCCGCCGAGCTACAGATGACTCGCCGCCGGGTCAACGTCCTCGAATACGTCGTCATCCCCGAAATCCACGAGACCATCAAGTTCATCTACGACAAGCTCTCCGAGGTCGAGCGCGACAACATCTCGCGACTGATGAAGATCACCGACATCATCCGGAAATGACGGCCACGTCGAGCACATGAAGAAAGATAAGGTCTGGATCCAGAAGGCCTGGGACGGCGGCAATGCCCGCATGTGGGCCACCTTCGTGCGCTACCCCCCAACCGACGCCGATTGCCAAGACCCTGACTCTTCCCCTGTTTCAGCGGCTCCATGTGCATTGTCATGTTGTTTGCTGTTGGGGTAGCAGGTCGGCGGTCTCAGGGATTCAGCAGGGCCATGGCTTTTTCCAGGACGGTGTCTCGATCCGTACGAATGTCCTCGATCGTGGGCGTGACGAGATGATGGGGCTCGATGCCGTGCAGGGGGGAGGGGACCTTGCCGTGCAGCGGGAATGTCAGCGCACAGCGCAGTGTGACTCCGCCGGGTAAATCGATGCCCTTGGACCAGCCGCAAGCGCCCGTCGTTGGCGTGCCGACGAGGAGAGCGCCGGCCTCATACATTCCTGATACGAAATGTTCACACGCACTGGCGCAGCCGGCGTTGATCAGGACCGCCACCTTGCCCTCGTAGCACCAGGGCCCTCTCGGTTCGGCGATCATGATGCTCTTTTCGTACAGATTCGTCCCGGACCGTCGGAGGAAGCTGATGCTACAGACGATGTCTTGTGTGATGAAGCGTCCGATGACCATTTCCGCAAGTTCGTCCGAGCCGCCGCCATTGTCGCGCACATCCAGAATGAGACAGGGCTTCTCCCGCAGCGGCTCCAGTATCTTATCGAATTCCTCGGGCGAAAAACGACCCCACCCGCGGATTTTGATGTATCCAAAATCGTCATCGATGACCCGGTTGGACAGGACAGGGTCATTACGGTACGGAAGGCTGTAGCCTCCTCGCTTCACATCAACCTCGTAGGCCTCGCCTTGTTTGTTGCGTAACGTCAGCTTGACGTGCGAGCCGGGCTCTCCTTCGACGATGGCCATACATGCGGATCGGGCCCTGGCGTACTCCGTGGCGCCGAACGCATTCG
>CBFDDG010000340.1:0-5449 GCA_965603505.1 uncultured Phycisphaerae bacterium
GAATTGCCGCCGGGACTGTCGGGCACCTGGCTCTTCCAGATCGTCTTGCCGGTGAGCTTGTCGAGGGCCACCAGCGTCGCGTCAGCGCCGCCGGGGGTGACGATTACTTTGTCGCCATCAACCAGCGGCGATTCGCGATAACTCCACCTTGGGACGCTCCCGCCAAAATCGTCCGTCAGGCTGTGTCGCCAAACGATCGCGCCATCTTGGACCTGGAGGCAAGCCAGCTCGCCGCCCAAGCCCATGACGTAGAGCCGTTCCCCATCGACGGTCGGCGTGCACGCCGGCCCTTCTTTGCCCTGCGACGCTTGCTGAGCGAAAGCCGGCCCGAGGCGCGCGACCCAGAGTTCCTTGCCATCCGTCTCGGACAGGGCCCAGACAACTTCGTCGTCGCCGCGATTGCTCATACCGAAGATCCGCCCGGCGGCAATGGCCGGAGCGCTGTAGCCGCCGCCGAGTTCGTCGATCTTCCAGGCGAGCGGCGGGCCATCGTTCGGCCATTCCTTGAGCAGGCCGGTGTCTGCGGACTTGCCGTCCCGGTTCGGCCCGCGCAATTGCGGCCAATCAGCGAGACTGCTGCAAGCCGCCACCATCAAAACGACCGCCGGTAACGTTGCCTTAGCCTTCATTTCTCACTCCTTTCGCGAATAGCCGTGCGTGTGGACGGAGACGGAATTTGCGCACCCAGCGTCTCATTCCGTACCGTTGCCGAATTTCTTCAGTCAAGACGGACGAGCCCCAGGTCCTATTGCCTTGCATTTTGGCCTTTTCGCCTCTAATCGCACCTGGGATTCGCCATTTGACCTCATAATCGGCAGTCCTGCCCACTACGTGCTCAACAACGGCGAAATCGGGACCCGGATTTCAAGGCGCCTGGTCGCCAGCACGACGCGGCGTCCCGCGGTGCCTCGCCCCCCAAAGCAGCGACAGCATCTCGATGTGCAGCAGCCTTGCGGCACCAACATAAACGGCCGCACCGACGGGCACCCCGACCAGCAGGATGAGCAAAGCGGTCCGCCCATCAAGCAGATAGCACACACCGCCAACCGCTGCGGCCATGCACAGGGTGGCCGCGACCGTGCCGCGCAGCGCCCTTCTCAGTCCGGTTAACACACCGTGTCCGAGGCGCCGCTGAAGAGCGACGGTGAGGATCACGACCTGAACGTAGGAGCATAGGGCCGTGGCCGCCGCCAGGCCGCCGGTCTGGAGAAACCACACCAGCGTCAGATTCAGCGTGAAATTGATGAATACGGCTACCACCGCGCTGCGGGCCGGGACCGCCGACTCCTGAAGTGAGTAGAATGCGCGCGTCAGCACCTGCTGGGCGAAATACCCCGCCAGACCAAGGACATAGAATGACAGGGTGGCGGCCGTCTTCACCGTGTCGGCGCGTGTGAACTCGCCCCGCTCCAGGATTACCGACACGATGGGTCGGCTGAGCAACAGCAGGCCGACGGTGGCCGGCAGCGCGACAAAGACCGCGCATCGCAGTCCCCGCGACACGGTCCGGCACAGACCCGCAAAGTCCTGCTTGGCCGCGTCGGCGCTCATCACGGGGAAGATGGCCGTCGCGAGCGAGATCCCGAAAACCCCCAGCGGAAACTGATAGAGCCGCTGTGCATAGAACAGGTGCGAGACGGCCCCCTCCCAGAGAGGATACTTCACGCCGTGCCCCAGAAGCGTGAAGAACGCGCCCTTCTCGGCCGACCCGGACAGCCACAGCGCAATGAAATCGTCAATCAGGGTGTTGATCTGAGTGGCCGTCAACCCCAGGACCATCGGCCCCATCAACAGGAGCACGCTGCGAAACGCCGGCGACCGGACGTCCCACGCCGGACGGACGCGGATGCCTCTTCTCCAAAGCGGCGGCAACTGAATCCCCAACTGCGCCAGTCCGGCAAGGAGCACGCCGACGGCCGTGACAAACACGAGAGTGCGTTGCGGCACGCGAAGGACCCATGCGCCGATGCACAGGGCCCCGATGATAAAGATGTTCAGCAAGATGGGGGCGGCCGCGGGGGCGGCGAAGTGCCGGTGCGTGTGCAGGATGCCCGCGAGGACGGCCACCGTGCAGATCAACACCATGTACGGCAGCATAACTCCGCTCAGCGCCAGCTTCAGCTTCGTGCCGTCGTGGTCCGCGAGAAAGCGGTAATACAGCCAGATGAACGCTTCGCCGAAAAGAGTAATTGCGGCCAGCAGCAGGAAGACCGCCGTCACCACCGACAGAGCCAGTCTGTTGGCCCCTTTCGGATCGCGATGGAGCTGCTCGCTGTAGACGGGGATCAACGACGAGGTTGCGGCCCCCTCGCCGAAGAGCCGCCGCGACAGATTCGGGATCTTGAACGCGATCGCCCAACCGTCCATCAGGCCGCTGGCCCCCAGGAAGTACGCGAACGCCATGTCCCGCAACATCCCGAGGATCCGGCTCAGGGTCGTCAGGATGACGATCTGTCGAAACCCCTTGATCAAAGGCATCCTTTCCAGACAAGCGATAGGGCCATTCGCGGCTCCATGCTCTACTTCTTCGGAGCGACGCTAAACGGGCGGCATCGACCGACGTTGTTCAACAAACCGACGGCCATCATATTCACGAGCAGACTGGAGCCGCCATAGCTGACAAACGGCAGCGTCAGCCCCGTGATGGGCATAAGACCGAGCGTCATGCCCACATTCACAACCACCTGGACCACAAACATCGCGACAATCCCAACGGCCAGCAGCCGGGCAAAGGGGTCCGTATTGCTCGCCGCAATCTCCAGACCACATGCGATGAGAACCACGTACAGGCCGACAAAGACCAGGCTCCCCAGAAAGCCCCACTGATGTGCGATGACCGAGAAGATGAAATCGTTATGCCGGTCCGACAGGAAGTTGTACTTGATGAAGGGCCCTTGCCCGAACCCGTTGCCGCTCAGCCCGCCGGAGGCCACGGCAAACTTGGACCGGATGAGCTGGTAGCCCCAGTCGTTGCGCCACTGTCGTTCCGTGAACTTGCGACCGACGAGGAGCCTGCCGAACGTTGGGGCCTCCTGGGCCTTCGCACGAACCCAGCGACTCTGCAGCACGACGCCGCTGATCCTCGTGCGCTGGTAATCCTGCATCTTGAGCCACAGTCCGGGGCTCACGAGCACGGCCAGCAGGACGACGAGAACGAGGTGTTTGACCCGGGCCCCGGCGACGAACAACAAGGCGAAGAAGACAGGCATCATCAGCAGCACCGTCCCAAGGTCCGGCTCGACCAGGATCAGGACCATCGGCAGCAAGGTCAGTGCGAACGGTCCGACCAAAGACCGGAACCGGCGATAATTGCTGCGGTAGCGCAGATACCACGCCAGCGCCAGAACGTAGGAGAGCTTGCAGAACTCCGACGGTTGGACTCGCGGCAGCGACGGATGAAACACGAGCCAGCGATGGACGCCGTCGCGGCTGGGTGCGGCGAACGGGAGCTGCACCACATACCGGCTGACGACGAGATACACCAGAAGAACGAGGGTCACACCATAGATCCACGAGCTGACAGCCCCCAGCCGGCGGTAGTTCACCAGGTTCGCGGCCACGAAGCCGGCCAGGGCCACGACGGCGAATACAAGCTGCTTCTTCCAATTGCCGGCCAGGGAGGCCATATCCGTGGCCGGACTGCTCTCGATCGGGTTGCCGACCGCGTAGATCGTCAGAATCCCGACCGCCACGAGGGCAAGAACGCTGGCCAGCAGGCACAGCCGCACGAACAGGAGTCGTCCCTTCAGGAAATTACGCATGCCGACACGATATCATACGCTGTGTGATCCGTACACGAGGGAACCTTCGAATGAAGGTCATTGCCTTGACGGGCTGCGATCCCCCTGTACTTGTCTTCGGCACACGCCCAATTCTCGCTTGACAAAACAAGACACACGATGAGGCTGCTCATATGGTAGTCCCCGGTGCCGCGCTGCTCATGTCGACCCGCCAGGACGTGCCGAAGCAGGCCCACGCCACAGCTTGGCGGCGGTGTGAGCCCGGAAGACCGGCCACAGTGGATGAGGAAATGCAAGGACTACTGAGCCGCGGGGCGCCCGGGAATCCGCAGCACTGCACGGACCGCCGTATTGGATCCCTGAATGCCCCAAACCCGAGACTCCGGGCGCAGGCGGCTCCAGCCGACGGTCCGCAGCTTCCCGCCCGGGCCTTGAATTGCCGCCCACGGGCCGGTTGCGGGGGCTTCGGGACGATCACGGCCGGCCGTGGCCGCGGCCTGGACGCCGCTCCGCAACAGATCATGCGGGCATCCACAAAACGCCCTGGCGGGGCCTTTTTTCACTTTTTGACTTGATTTTTTCCCCGGTTTCTGGTAATTTCATAGTAAGGATTTGTCTGTGAATCAGTGTCTCTGATACGGAGGCACGAACTTTCGCCATTTGGCGGGAAAGGAGGAGAACAACAGGAGGAAAAGCCGTGACCGACTCTTCCTGCGAGTCGGATGATCGCGTTCATGGCTCCACCAAGAGGCCGGTGAACGCGCAAGTGCTATTTTGGCGGATGCAGGAAGCAAAATAAAAGCCAAGATATGTCAAGGCCTGTCGCCTTGCGAAGAAGAAGAGAGAAAGGAAGGTTGTATCATGAGGAAGCTAAGCTTATTGCTGGCAATGCTTCTGTTTGCCACCCCCGCGTTGGCCGCCGTGAGAATCGTTGTCACGCCGGAAGGCGAGGCGGCGGCGATCACGTATGAAACGGATGGGGAGAAGGTAAGGGCGTTCGCCCTGGACATCGCCGTGGACAAAGGCGCCATCGAAGGCATCTCCGACTTCGTCCGTGGTGAAAGCACCGCGGCCAATCCCGGCTACGGCATCTTCCCCGCAAACTTCGGCCGCTACATTCTTGTCGACCCCGACACCGGCGAGGTGGCCACGTGGGACGTCAACGACTATACGCCCGTGGCCGATCCTTGTGACCCCGGCGCGCTCGGCGGTCTGAGCACCGACGGAATTACCGTCGAAATGGGCGCCCTGTATTACCCCACAGACGACACCTCGCCGAATGCGCCGCCCAATAGCGGGCTGCTGTTCAAGCTCACGCTCAGCGAGCCGGCGAACCTGAGCGTCGCACTCAACGAGATTCGCGGCGGTGTCGTGCTGACGGACCCGGAGGTGGCTGCCGACGTCGACCTGAGCCAGGCGACTGGCGTGGCCGTGGGTGTGAGCGGCGATCTGCTTCCGCCAGGCCACCCGGATTATGATGAGTGGGTCGCCGTCGGAAAGCCTGATTGCTGGGCCTATCCAAGGCAGTGTCACGGTGACGCCGACGGAACGAAAGAGGGTAGCGAAAAGTCCGGCTTCCACTATGTCGGTCAGCAGGACCTGAACGTTCTCCTCAGAGCCTGGCAAGTGAGGGAGGACGACGGTCCCGGCATCGCTTCCATCGAAAACGGCATCTGCGCTGATTTTTCCCGTGAACTGGATGGCAGTGA
>CBFDDG010000341.1:0-5448 GCA_965603505.1 uncultured Phycisphaerae bacterium
GGCCAGCAGCAGAAGATCGTGACGAGAATCGCATACACGAGGTAGTTCGGGATTGGTTGTGTCGGCACGCCGGCTTCGCCCGCGTGCGGCAGCATCTCGCCGCAATGGACGCATTTCCAGGCGTTATCGTCATTCACTGACCCACAACGGCGACAATACATATCTTGTGCCTTTCCGTTATTCGAGTGCCCCTATGATGATCGATATAACGATGATCAGAATGTAAACGACGGTGGTCAGTGCGCCAAGCACGACGCCGACCCACGCGTGGACCTTGCCTTTGGCCTCGGGATGTTTGTTGGCGTGCTTCAGGCCCAGGATGCCAAGAATCAGGGCCGTGATGCCAAGGGGGATTCCGACACAGGGAATCAGGGAGAATATGCCGAAATAATAGGCGGCCAGGGCGTGCGAGTTCTTGTACGGGATCAGGCCGCTGAAGGTGTCGTCGACGACGACGGCGGGAGGTCGAGCGGGCCCATGAAGCACGAATCCACATCGAGTGCATTGATAGTTGTTCTCGATGTTCGGCTGGCCGCACTTCGTGCAGAAGATCGTGTCACTCTGCGGTGGCGGCTCCGGAGGCGAGGCGGGAGGCGGCGTGGCAGGCGGCGCGGGAGGCGGAGCAACAGGCCGGGCGGCGGGCGCAACGGGAGGTCGCATGGGAGCTCTCGTCGGTTCTTTGCAGGTCGGGCAGCGCACGGCACGCCCCGCTCTTGACGAGTCCACACGCAGACGCTGATTGCAGTGCGGACACACGAATTTGATGTCCATCCTTTGCCTCCCACTGCCACGTATGAAGCACACACCGTCTATCCGGATTCTTCAGACGGCAAGACTCGGTGTTTCGCGCTCCTCCGTGAATCATCCGTCCTGGGCACTCCAACCATCCAGGTCTCCTATGCCTGCAATAAGCATGATAGCTCGGGACAAGCGAAAAGTCAACCTGAAGAGAGAGGATTTTGAGGCCGGGCGCACCGAATCTCGGGCGGATGTCGCGTCACAGAATCGGCATCAAACCCTGTCCCCAGGGCTTTGGAATGCCATTGGGCCATGAGACGCACGCCACGTTTCTTCGAGCGGGCCGTGCGGGGCTCTGCTGCGACGGACCTTCCGCCTCGGGTGGCACATTCGCATCAGGATTACTTCGTCGCCGTCGTCCGGCGGCCCTTCGTGGCCATGATGACGTAGTTTCCGTTGGGAACCGGCACATCCGGCAAAAAGGCGATTTCCGAGGCAAAACCGACTTCGCGTAAGAGCGCCGTGGCCATGTCGGCCGAAGCGCCGGTGATAACGTCCGTGACGCCCGGGCGAGTGCGCGCCAACCACAGGAAAGCCGCCTCGGTGATGTCTCGAAAGGCTGCATCGGGATACCGGCTCAGCAATTTCTTCGCCATGTCGTCGCAACGTTGCACGAGGACTTGCTGGTCGAACGCGCCGTTGACACCGACGATGTCGAAGGTGGCAGCGGCCCGCAACTCCGTGGCGACGCACCGGTACTGTTCGATCTGCTCGGCGACGGAGAGAGAGGATCTTTGCGCCTCGAACTCGGCCAGACGACTCCGCCGGAACTCTTCGAAAGAGGGTGCATCGGGGGGAGGCGTGTAGGCTTTCATCACGAGACGGCCCCCTGGTTTAAGATACTGGCGGGCCACTTCGAAGAGCCGCTTCCATTGGTCCGGGTACTTCAAGAACAGAAGCCCAGCGTCACAGAACATGCCACCGAAGGCTTCACGCAGATCAGGCCGCCGGTCGAGCCAGTTGGCGTTGTACAATTCCACGCGGCTCCAGTCCCTCGTCCCCATTCGGCGCATGGCCTCGAGCGTCTCGGGGTGGACGTCCATTCCAACGATCCGTGGCATGTTCAACTCCAGCGCCAAGTCAATGATCTCCGGCGTCGCACCGAAGACCATGATTCCCGCACTGCCGACTTGAGCCATCTCCCTGCGATAAAGGTCCAACCCTTCGGGGCTGGCGTGCATGGGAACGGTTAACAAGCCCCACATTTTGCGGATGCGTTCCACCAAAGATTCATCCAGTTTCATCATGTCTCTCCTGAGTTGCCCCGGCCTGAGCCGGTCAGTTTGCGCGCCAAGCATCGAACGCGATTCAGAATCCGTCGCAACAGCCGTACCGGCGGACGAAGATAAGTCTCCAGCCACAGCCTGACTCGAACGGCCCGGTACCACGCCCGACCGTTCTGTCCGGCCTGCTTGCCCCGGGCCAGCACGGCGAGGAAAAGGTACGGCACCCACTCCGGAAGACCACGCAATTTCAGCACGTCCCACCAGCTCACGTCCGTCGTAAGCGATTTCGGTACGGACGGGCCGCAGGCCATAAACGCCAGTTTTGTAAACAGACACTTCTGGCACGTTCCACAGTTCATCTCATCCGGATCCAGTTGATAACAGACCCGCAAGTCCTCCATCGCCTGGGGCCAAGTCCTCACCAGATCGGCCTTCTCAACGCGTGAGACCAGGATGCCGTCATCCTGAATGGTGAACCGGGCACTGCTCAACAGCGGATCGGTCAACGGATGGCTTCCCCACTGGTGACTCAGGAAGTCGGCCGTCACCGTCGCGGCGATCATTCCATACCTGGATCGGCCCGAGAACCAGTGGAGACATGACGCAAGGAGTGCCCCGTGACAGTGCTCCCATATCGCCGGGCACTGCCGGAAGTTTGTTCTGACGACGCACATCTCTATCCCCAGGCTGTCCAACATGCGCCTGGCGGGAGGCGTGTACCAGTCCGCAAGCGAACTGTCCGGCTCGAAGTCGGCCCCATGGACGAAGACGCCCAGCTCAATACGGCGGTTGCGGCGACCGACCAGCCGGCGGTGGTGACGCAGAAGCATGTAAGAGCTGTCCAGACCACCTGAGAACAGGGCCGCCGCACCGTCGCTGCCGCTCGGCGCAGGCTCGACCTCCTGCGCTGCGCGCACGACGATGGGACGGTAGAGATCGGGTCGCCACAAGGCCCAAATATCCATGAAACGCTCCAGATTCGCGAGCAGCGACACCGAAACCATCCCGTCAACATAGACAGACGCCCCCGCCCGCATGGCAGGGAACAGAAGGCTCAGGACAAAAGAATCCGCCAGCTCGGAAACACCAGTGGCGTGTTCTCGCCGGATCTCATACCACAGGGTGTCAGGACCACGAAGAAGTCCTTCAATGGTTGCGCTCATTCTGAGGAACTCACCGCGTTCCTCTGGAGACAACGGCTTGATACGAAGCTCAGTCATTGGCATACACGCCGCACGTCCACCCCCGGGTGCGCACCTGCACCAACTCGTGGGCCAACCAGACCAAACGGTTCACCGCCCCGCCTCCGGCACGCCGTCTCCGAAGACTCGGGCCTATACAGGGACATCATAGCGGCTCGACCCTGAGTCCGCACGCAAAATCCGCCAGACCTTTGAACGGTGTGTGACTACGTCTGGTGGAGGAACAGGTCTTCTATAACAGTTGCAAACTACAGCGTCTCCGCCGGAGGCAGAAGCTCATCGCCCGTACCGGCGATGAGATGGGGCAGGCCTTCCTCGAGTTCGAGGGGCTCGGTGAGGTCCTGGGCCAATTCGGTGAGGAAGCGGCTGGGCTTCATCATGATGAGGTTGCCGCCGCGGTTGCGGTAGACCTGCGGGACGACGAGATAGACTTCGTCCCGGGCGCGGGTGACGGCGACATGGAAGACGCGACGTTCCTCTTCGAGGTCCTCGTCGCGGTTCATCGCCATATCGGTCGGGAAGCGGCCGTCGGCCAGCCAGGGAATGAAGACAATCGGCCATTCGAGACCCTTGGCCTGGTGGATCGTGCTGAGGATCACGAACTCCTGCTCGACGGGTCCTTCGACGCAGGTCTCGCCGGAGAATTCGCCCGCCAGGGACACGTCGGCCAGGAAGGCCTCGACGTTCTTGTACTGGCCCGCGAAGTTCGCCAAGGCGCGGATGTCCTCGCGGCGCATCGCGGCGTTATCGTAGTGCGAGACGAGGTAGTCGTCGTAGGAGCGTTTCTGCACGAGGTCGATGACCTCCGCCGGCGAATCGATTTCGGAGGATTCCTTCAGAAGGCCGACGAACTCCTGAAAGAACGGTCGGGCGCTGGTCGGCAGGAGGCTGGCCGTCTCGATACCCAGCATCTCATTGAATGGATCGGCGGCGTCTCCGATGTGCTGCCAAACCCGCCGGGAGATCGCGCTGCCGACGCGGGGCAGCATCTTGAGCAGACGCAGCCAGGCCAGCTCATCGCGCGGGTTTTGCAGGATGCGCAGGTAGCACAGGACATCCTTCATGTGCGCCTGCTCGAAGAATCGCAGGCCGCCGCGGATGTGGAACGGGATATTGCGACGCTGGAACTCCAATTGAATCTCCAGCGAGTGCCAGTGACTGCGATAGAGCACGGCGATGTCGTTCAGGGTCCGGCCTTGGTCGAGCAGGTGCAGCACGTACTCGGCGACAAACCGCGACTGCGTGAAGTGGTCCTGGCACGGCACGATCGCCGGCTTGAGGCCGGAGGTGCGAATCGCCCGCAGGTTCTTCGGCAACCGGCGACTGTTCTGCGCGATGCTCGCGTTGGCCAGCGTCAGGATCTCCGGCACGGAGCGATAGTTGGTCTCGAGCTTGTATTCCCGCGCCTCGGGATAGCGCTGCTTGAACGTGATGATGTTCTCGAAGCTGGCGCCGCGAAAGCTGTAGATCGACTGCGAGTCATCGCCGACCACCGTCAGGTTGCGATGCTTCGAGGCCAGCAGATCGACGAGCGTGCCCTGGATCGCGTTCGTATCCTGGTACTCATCCACGAGGATGTGCAGGAACTGGCCGGCTAACATCTCGCGCACGTCGTCGTGCTCGCTCATCAGGCGCAGCCAGGCGCTGAGCAGGTCATCGAAGTCGAGGAGCTGTCGCTGCCGCTTCTTTTGCGTGTAGAGCACGAGCACCTTCTCGATGCCGTCGATCTCCTGGATGAACATGGGAAATCGCTTCGCGATGACCGCCTGCAGCGGTTCGAGCGTGTTCTGGATAAAGCTGGAGATCGCGGCGAGAACGTTCTTCTGCGGGAACCGCCGTTGTTTGGTATCGACACCGGCGTCGTGCACGCACGAGGCCAGCAGGTCCTTGGCGTCCTCGCGGTCGAGGATCGTGAAATCGGGCGAGATCCCGAGCCGCTTGCCGTGCATGCGCAGGATACGGTTCGCGATGTGGTGGAACGTGCCGCCCCAGATGCTGCGGGTCTTCTGCTTGACGAGGACCTCGACGCGGCTGAGCATCTCGCGGCCGGCGCGGTTCGTGAACGTGACCAGCACGATCCGCCCCGGGTCCACCCCGTGATGCACGAGCCAGGCCAACCGGTAGGTCAGCGCCCGCGTCTTGCCGCTTCCGGCGCCGGCCACGACGAGCATCGGGCCGCCCGGCGCCGTCGCCACGGCCAATTGCTCCGGATTCAGGTCTGC
>CBFDDG010000342.1:0-5440 GCA_965603505.1 uncultured Phycisphaerae bacterium
CCTCGGTCATCGCCTATGACGTCGGACAAGTGCCGCCGGGGCAGCCGCCGCAGGCTGGTAAAGACGCGCAGGAATCACACGCCGGCGACTCCGAAGCCTTGCCCACCGCGAAACCGGAGAGCAGCTTGCTCATGTCCGCACCGCCGCACTTTTCGCAGGTGGGTGGGCCCGCCTTGCGGCTCTTCTGAAGCACCTCCATTACATGGCCGCACTGCCCACACTTGTATTCGAATATCGGCATGTTCACTGTCCTTTTCCGAAGTCCATTCATCCCAAAGCCGGTCTCGCCGGCGCACACTGACGCTCATACTACTATCGGGCCCCGATTCCGGTTCACAGGCCGTTGACAGGCCTTTCCGACCCCATCCATCTCGTCAACGAACGTCGGCATTGCGCCGTTCAGCACATCCCATTGCCGCTCTGAATGACAACCAGCCGGCCCACTTCGCAGCCCAGATATCGAGACAAGACCGCACACTTCGGGCGCAGGAGAAAGAACACGTTGTTCTCCGTGTCGCTGAGCGACTCGAAATTGCCCTGCCCTTTGGCGATGATCAAGTCGGCCCGCTCAAATCGCTGGCGGAAGGATTCCGAGCAGGTATCGAGAATCGTGCCCGGTCCGTCGGAGCCGTTGTCGATGACTGCGACCAGGTCCGTCAGGCCGGCGATCTCGGCGTCTTCCATCAGGGCATCGTTGATGATCGCCTTGCCCCTGACGACGTACGTCACTTTCTCGCGAGGCATCTGCTCGATCAACAGCCGGTCGAAGACAATCTCGCCGGCATTGTCGCCGAGGTAGAGGATCTCCTTCGCCCGTACAACGGCCTCGCGGAGCCTCTGCACGATGCCGGCATCCAGCGGATCAGTCAACGATCGGAGAATGCTCTCCTGCACTGCCGTTTGCTCGACACCGGCATTGACGCCGAAGTCGATCACGTTGGCGGCCACGGCCAGCCGCACCGCCGTGTCGAACGCATCGGTGGAATCCTCCACGCGCTGCCGCAACTCGGGATACATCCGCAGGGCAAAGAGATTGTACTCGTTCTTCACCGCCAGGTACGGGTCTTGCACGCCCGTAATCCGCCGGATGAGCCGGTGGACCTGCTGCGCCAGCGCCGGCGGGCTCTGCGCCAAATCGGCCCGCTGCCACATCGCAAGCACCTCGCGCAGCACACGCTCATGCACCGTCTCATCATCCGTGGCCATCCGCACCGATTTGAGGCAGTGCCGAATCGCACAGGGCACACAGTCAAAATACGTTCGCATCGAACCTCGACAAGCACATTTCCATTCCGCGCGGCTCAGACTCCTGCATCGAGCGCCGACCGGTCGCCCAGCCGTCGCAGCCGGCTGCCATTATGCAGCAAACGCCCGCGAAATCAAACACTCGATACGAAAGGGGAACTCGCCACCTTGATTTGCCCTTGTGATTCTTGCGATTTGACCGTTGCTTTGACAGTCGGGCCGGGGCTCGGTCCCACACTTGCGACCTATCGCGCCCCGCAGCCTACCCCAAGCCACGCCCCCGCGAAATCCGCCAGGTCGTCAAGGTCAACCACGCCGTCTCGGGTGATAGCGGCGCCATTGGACCAGAAGCCGGTGTCGAGCTGCCGCCACTGGCGGGCAAGAACGGCGTAGTCCCGCCAATCCACCCGGCCATCCGCATTGAAGTCGCCGGCAACACCCTCCCATTCGAGCCGGGGGTAAGCCTTTGCGTTCATTCGCCAGACAGCCTGAGGTCCCTTCTTGTCCCCGACGACGAGGTCCCATCCGGCCGTCCAATACGTGGTCGGATCCTGCATCTGTGAGGTGGTCTTTCCTTCGCCGCCGTCGCTGCTCTTGCAGCCGGTGGTCTCGATATCCCAGAAGGAATCCTCTGTAAAGCTGCGCTCGTTCAGGGCGATCAGGCCGCCGCCCTCGGCAGCGCTTTTCACCGGCCCGGCCGCGTAGCAACGCGTCACCAGCCCCGGATCGTACACCTTGCAGTAGCATGACGGTCCATGACGCCCGATCAGGCCGCCGGTGATTGCGGTGCCGGTCACCTCGGCCACGGCATAGCAATCCGTGAAGGTCCCGCCGTTGCTCCGCCCACTGAGCCCTCCGACTTCGGTGTCGCCTGTCACGACCCCATCGGCGCTGCAGCGGTCCGCGGTGGAGAGCAGATTATCGCCCGTCAGGCCGCCGACATACGAGTTGCCCGTCACCGTACAGCAAGTGCGACACTCGGCGATTGCAGAGTTGCTGTTATCGCCGATCAGCCCGCCGACGAACCATGCAACCGGCTGCGCAAGGCCCACAACTTGTCCTCTTGTCCGGCATCGAGTCGCTTCTCCAAAGTAGCTTTGGCCCACAAGGCCGCCGACGCGCGTGATCCCGCAGACTCTGCCACTGACGGTACAATCGGCAACGAAGCCTCCCTCGTTCTTGCCGACGAGGCCTCCGACGAAACTCATCCCCGCGATCTCGCCCGCCCGGACGTGACAATTGGCGATGGTTCCGTTCCGTAGGAATCCTGCCAGCGCCCCGATATACCGGCCGGTGTCCGAATGGACGCTCGGACAGATCAGAGCCAGGTTGGCAATTCGCGCCTCGTCGCCGTCGACAAGGCCAAACAGTCCGAGATAGCCCGTGTAGTCCGATGCCCGCTGGAGGCCGGAGATGGTCTTCCGATTGCCGTCGAAGACGCCGGAAAACGGGCCCTCGTCCGTTGTGCCGATGACGGGCAAGTCCGTTGAATCGCCAAGATCGATATCGGCCATCAGCTTGAAGTGCTTATTCCAGTCGTCGGGCTCCTGGCCGACCGCGGCCAGATGCTGCGCGGTGACGATCAGAAACGGATGGTCGGAAGTCCCCGCGCCTCCACCGTATCCAGCTATCACCGGCCGGGCAAATACGACGGTCAGAAGGCACAGACTCAGTGCGCGGACGGCTCTTCCAACGGCTACTCTTGCGGTCATTTCATCACCCTCTACGGACCCTTCTCCGAGCGAGGCAGAGCGCCTTCGCCATTTCAGGGCAGGCTGCCGCCCCGAACGTCATGTCCTATTCTACCGTATCGGGCGGATGAAATCAAGCCGGACGAAGTCACTCGCAGGCGCCCAGCCAGTGCCGGGGTGGGATAATCGCGAGAACCGACACAATCATCCGCATTGGAATCACCAAAGGCAATCAACGCTCACTACGCATCTGGACGGGGCACCTTGCCGAATGGGGTCGGCTGTGCTATGCTGCGGCATGGATTCGCAACCGCGATCGTTCGCGGTTGGGCTCCCTCTAACGCCGTGAGGCTTCGCAGGCGGACGGACGATCCGCCCGTCCGAACCGGCTCGTATCGGGCCGACACGGAGGTCGCAAGTCCGATAGCACCGATGGCACGAATACAGCATCACAAGTCCGTGGGCGCAGCAGGGAAGAAACTCCTCTGGGGGCTGCTTTTTGTGCCGTTCATCCTGCTGGCTGCATGGCTCTTCTGGCTCTACCGGAGCGTCGATGCAGACCTCGATATGGTTGCCCAGCCCGAACCGTTTCGGATCATCGTCATGGATCCCCTGTGCCGTCGACCAGCCGGCGACTCTCCAGGCGATACTGCCCGCCGTGACTATGCTCCACTCGGCACGTTTCTCACCACACGATTGGGGCGTCCGGCCGAGTTCATCTACCCTGCTAGGCTTGCCGAGGCTCTGCCGTCCCGTCCGGAGAGTGCCGACCTGATCATCGGTAAGGCATCCGTTGTGTCCCTCGCGGCGGCCGAGGCGAATGAAGTGATTCGCCCGATCGCCCGCCTCACGGACCGCGAAGGCCGGACGGACGTTTGCGGTCTGTTCGTCGTACGCAGGAACGATCCCGCCAAAACCATCGCGGATCTGGCGGATCACAAGATTCTGTTTGGGCCTGCTTGCGAAGAGGAGAGGCATTCGGCCGCGCTGGCGGTGCTCGCAGCCTGCGGCGTGGCGCCGGTGCCGCCGCTACAGATCGTGCCGGACTGCAACGACGCGCTGCTCGCTGTGGCAAAGGGCGACGCGGATGTCGCGGTCATCTCAAGTTATGCCCTGCCGCTGGTGGACAGGCACGATCCTCAGGGCACGGGGACCTTGCGTGTGGCCGGCCGGACTGCATCGCTGCCGTTCATTACGGCGTTTGCGACGGCCCGGATCAGCACCGCGATGGAGCAGAGGATCGTGGATGCCCTGCTGACAGTGAGGACATCGCCGCAAGTGCTCGAAGCTCTGGATTCGACGGAGGGCTTTGTCGGGCTGCATGACAAACCGCCGGCGGAGGAACTGCCCCCGCCGCCCGCACCGCCCGCGCCCTTGCCCGTGACGGAATGGACGGACTGGCGCGGCCCCGACCGAGCCAGCCTGAGCCCTGATATCCCCACGAGCCTGCCGGCCACTGTCAAGATTCTGTGGAAGCGGGGACTGACGGGGCCCGGCCATTCGGGAATCGCGGCCACCGCCACACACGTGATCGTCGCCGACAAGAGCGAGCAAAACGATCAGGATCTTTGGCGGTGCCTCGACGCCGAGACCGGCAAGGAACTGTGGACCATTGCGTACGGCACACCGACGGAGATGGAGTTCACGAACACGCCGCGCGCCACCGGCGTCATTCATGGCGGCTTCGCATACCTACTCGGGGCCTACGGCGACCTCCACTGCGTCGCCATGCACACCCATCAGATCCTCTGGCGCAGGAACGTCGCCATGGATTTCGGAGCGAAGCTGCCGCCCTGGGGCCTGTGCTCCACGCCGCTGGTCGTCGACGACGCCCTCATCGTCAATCCCGGTGCGGAGGACGCGTCGCTCGTGGCGTTGGGACTCTACACGGGCGAAGTCATCTGGAAGACGCCCGGCGAACCGGCCGCCCCCGCCTCGTTGATTCTCGGAACTTTTGGCGGCGTCCGCCAGATCGTCGGCTACGATGCCGGCTCGCTTGGCGGCTGGGACCCCAACACCGGAGAACGATTCTGGAAACTGCTGCCCGGCAAGCAGGGCGATTACAACGTCGCCACCCCGGTCAACGTCAACGGCCGGCTCCTCGTGGCCACGAAGAACAACGGCACGCGCCTGTATGAATTCCGCGAGGGCGGACGGAAGAAACCCGTCCTTGTGGCTGAGAATCTCGATCTGGCGCCGGATATCTCGACGCCCGTAGTCATCGGCCCACTGGTGTTCGGATGCTCGGCGGGGCTCGTTTGCCTCGACCTCGACGACGGCCTCAAGACCCTCTACCGTGCCGAAGACGACGAGGCCTTCAAGGACTACGCCGCGCTCATCGCCGGCAACGATCACGTCCTCGCCGCGGCCGTCCAAGGTGAACTCGTTCTGCTGATGGCGTCGCGGGAGGGCTTCTCGCCCGTCTCACGTCTGCGCGTGTTCAAGGATACGGAAGTCTGGTCGCATCCGGCCCTGGTCGGCGACCGCCTCTACATCCGCAGCAT
>CBFDDG010000343.1:0-5421 GCA_965603505.1 uncultured Phycisphaerae bacterium
GGCAGTTGCCTGAGCAGTGCCGCCGGGTCTTGTTGCATGAGCCTTCCTATTGAGGAGGTTTCTTAAATGCGCCTGGATTTGTGAACGGGAGATGGCCGAGCCGCTGAAAAAACTGAATCGAACGATCGTGCCGATTGCCGAGTGGCTGCCGCACGACCACGTGCCGTGGGTAATTGCGGGCCCGTGCAGTGCGGAATCACCCAAGCAGATGCTTTCGACCGCGCGCAGGTTAGCGAAGTCGCCGCACGTGAAGGCCTTCCGCGCCGGGATCTGGAAGCCTCGGACCCGGCCGAATTCGTTCGAGGGCGTCGGTGAGGCCGGGTTGGAATGGCTCTCGCAGGTAAAGGCTGAGACCGGGCTGCTCACGGCAACCGAGGTGGCGAACACCGAGCACGTCGAGCTGTGCCTCGAGCACGGCGTGGATATCCTCTGGGTCGGGGCGAGGACTACTGTGAGTCCCTTTTCCGTGCAGGAGATCGCCGAGGCGCTCAAAGGCGTCGACATCCCCGTGCTCGTGAAGAACCCCATCAACGCGGATCTGGGCCTGTGGCTCGGGGCCATCGAGCGGCTCCATGATGCCGGCATACGGAAGCTGGCCGCGATCCATCGAGGCTTCTCCACCTATGTCAAGATGCAGTTCCGCAACGACCCGAAGTGGCAGATCCCCATTGAATTGAAGCGGCTGCTTCCCGGCTTGCCGTTGATCTGCGACCCCAGCCATATCGCGGGCCACCGCCAGTTCATCGAGCCTCTTTCGCAGTTGGCCCTCGATCTCGGCATTCAGGGCCTGATGATCGAATCGCACATCGACCCGGACCACGCGCTCAGCGACGCGAAGCAACAGGTCACGCCGGAGACGCTGTGCCGGATGCTCGACAGGCTGCGGGCCCGGGACGCCGGCATTACCAACCGGGACGTGAAGCAACGAATGGCCCGCCTGCGCACGGAGATCAGCCACGTCGATGCGAAGATCATCCAGGACATCGCCGAGCGGATGAAGTGGGTCGAGGAGATCGGTCGGCTCAAGCAGCAGCACAACATCCCGGTCCTCCAGATCAACCGCTGGGAGAACCTCCTCGAAGATCACATCGCCAGGGCCCACCAGACGGGCCTGGACGCCGACTTCATCAAAGCCATCTTCGAGCTCATCCACGCCCAGGCCGTCAAACGCCAGCTATAGATGCGCCGCCAGGGCCCTTACCCCCATCAGCGCCACGCAAGAACTCTTCCTAATCCGTATTATGCAACGTCAGGGCGTATCCGGAGAGACAACCGGCGGATGAAAGACAGCGAGGCTGGAGACATTGTTGGTCTCATCGAACTCAGGAACACTCCCTGTAGAGTCCGCCACTGCGAATACCTGCGCGTGCTGCCCGGGACCTAAATGACCATCGGTGTCCCACGTAAACGTAGCCTCATACGCTCCGCCGGCAATCAGCGATTCGATCGTACTCGTGCCGATTTCCTCACCGTCGGGTGCTCCCAGCCGCCAGGAGACAGCAAACGCACCTGCCGGGATGACGCCTGTGTTCACGACCCTCGCGGTCAACGCCATGGTGGTGCTGGAGACCTCCGTGCTCCAGCAGGTCTCAACGGCCAGGTCCGACAACACCGTGCGCGCCGAGAGCATGTTATTCGACCGGTCCCTGTCATCGACAGCCAAACATGGATCAACGACAACGGAGATTCGATGAGACACTGCCTCCGACGGCACGCTCCAGGAGACGGATACATTCTGCTTGCCGCCCGCAATCAAAGTCCCGGGAATCACCTGCCAATCCCCGACGGCGACTCCCCCGCTGGAAGGATCGCCGTCATAGAAGACAGCCACCACATCCTGCAGCGGAAGATCGCCCCGATTTTCGATGGTCGCGCGAATCGTCGCCACCGTGCCGGGCGCAGGATTCACAGGGTCCAGAACCAGGGATTCGGGAACCACGGCCAGGTCGTCGGCCAGAGTGTGTCGCAAGACGTACAGGTCGGTACGGCCGGGTTGCGGGACATTCTCGATGTGATGGATTTGACCCTCGATTTCCACATCCATGCCGGTCCGCAGCGTCTGCGTCTTCAGGTAGGCTATGACCAGCTCGCCGGCATCACAGGTGAGCGACAGCGCCGTCTCCGCGTGCTCATCGTCGGTCAGTTGTCGCGGCAAAGACCAACAGTCGAGGTCGGCATCATAGAAAGACGCGACAATATCTACGCCGTTAGGGCCCTGCACCGTGTAGGCGATGGCGGCCCCACCCGGCATGGTCACTCCGTCGAGCGAGAACGCCTCGTTCGCCACGGTGTATTCACGGTACACCGGTGTGGGACTCCAATCATACAATAGCGAATAAATCAGCGTCCCATCGGCATTCCAGACGCACATCGGCACCCCGTCCGGCGCTACCAGCGTCGGGAGCGCGTCTTCGTTGAAATCGCTGGTCAACTGAATCGCCGTCTGCCATGCACCGTTGGCGGTCCAGAGCAGGTACAGCTCACAATCGGCCGTGGTGTTGGGGTCCGCGTCTTCGTCAACGGCGAGAACCACATTTCCCTCACCCAGGCCGTCGGCTACGAAGGCAAAGCCCAGGATGCTTTTCTGTGGCGCCCAGAGCGTTTGTGGCTCGTCCCAGCCGTTGCCCGACCATGTCGCCAGCATCAACCGATCGGCGGGGTAGACGTCCCCAATTGCGGCACCTCCTTCATTGACAATCCACAGGATGCCATACGTTGCGCCCAAGGCAATCGGCGTGGGCTGACGGTCAACCGCGGCATTGGAGGTAAGTTGTTCCGGCGTGCTCCACAAGCCCGTGGCGGGGTCAAGCCAGGCCGCGACAATCTCCAGGTGGGGCGCAATCTGCGCCGGGTCGTTGGCATCCGAGGTATCACCTGAGACCCGCTCCCATGTGGCCAGAGTCTTGCCGGAGTCCGCCGCGACGATACTCGGGCTGAACTCGGACGCCTGGTCATCCGCGATTCGGCCGAGTGTCCACGCCTGACCGGCCGCCTGGCGCACCGTGCCGATATCCGTCGCCGCATACCAGGGCTTGTTCGGATCGTGCAGGCAGAACAGGATAAGTGTTTCCGAAGACCCGGAGATTATGGCAGGACTCCCCAGCGGTACGACGTTCTCCACCAGTATTGTCTCCTGTGAGACCTCGCCCCGGGCGGATAGACTATGCAATCGCCCGCCCGAACTGCCTTCGTCCACGAGAAGGTTCGTCTGGCCCCAGAACAAATGACTGTCACCGATCGGTTCCCAAACGCCATCCGCGTATGTCTCGGGGATCGACGCGATGGCCAGGATCTTCAGTTGTTCGCCGGGTTCCCACCGCAACGACATCCCCACCTGTTTCTTGATCTGATACGACCAGGCACGGGCGTACACTCCAACGTACCCTGTGAGTGTGACACCCTCAAATTCGAAGACCGGACAGAGCTGGAACTCGGGCGTTCCCATCACACCGGCATAGACACCTGCCTCGGCGTCCAGATACCATCGTTTCACTTGCACTAACAATTGGCCTTCGAGTCCCAGAGTGAGTGAGCCGGATAGGGAAGTTGTCCCGAACCAACAGTCCCCGATCTCGCCCTTGTCGTATTCTCCTGACAACTTTCCTCCTCCAATCAAATACACGCGCAGTTTCAGGGCCTTCAAGAGGTCCCCCACGACCGGGACTTTCAGCAGCGCACCTGTCGCCGTCGCGGCCGGGGGAAAGACAACATCGATCACGGCGACTACCGGGGCCCCGACTCCCCACCTGCCCGAAAGGGAAAGCGCCCAACCGGGCGTGATCTCCGGTGGGCTGTACCCAGCCAGCTCGATGGTCAGATTCCCACTCAGGTCCATACGCCCTTCGCCCAGCAATTCCATCTTGTCCAGGTCCAGTGTCATCCCATACGCACCAAACCCACCAATCGAGCCGTTGAACGTTCCGGCCAGCGGGTCAAAACTCAGTTGCTGCACGAGACCTGCCGTGGCGCTGGTGGAACAGGCGGGTCCAATATCGAAGTCCCAAAGGATCCACGAGTCCTCGCGCGTAAAATCCAGCGACGCTCCCGAGGGCATCCAGGCAGGGTACCATTTCGAAACGATCGCCGGAACAGGATACAGGTACACTCCCGTGTTCACGGTCGTTTTCTTTCCTTCTCCGTTGGCGACTTCGACCGCCAGTTCGCGGCACGCGGAAACGCTGGCTGGGACGGCAACCGTCAGGCTGGCCTGTGCTTTGCCTTCCCCAAGGTCGGTGACCGTCGCAGTATGCCAGTTCCCCGCCACGTTGAAACGCACCGAGCCTGGTGAGCCGTTCCACGCCACCAGAACAGAGAAAGACAGGTTCCTCCGCATCCCTTCAATAAAATGCTTGCCACCCGGCGAAGTGAAGTCAAACGCCGACGGCTCCGGCGATTCCGGTGCCAGCCGGAATACTTCATCCTCTGTCTCGCCGGCCGCCAGCGAGACACTTCGGCTCTGTGTGTAATACCCGGTCTTGCTCACGTTCACGGTGTATGTGCCAGGGTCCAAGCCAGCAAACACGAACTTGCCCTGCCCATCCGTGGTCGCAGTCTTTGCCGCTCCCGGGCCCGTAAGATCGACCTTTGCGCCGGCCAAAGGCCCTTGGGCTCGTCCCTGAGCATCCAGTTCGATCACCACACCGGTCAGCCCAGCCTGTTCTGCGGCAGCTTTGGCCACAACGGTCCACACCGCTGCCGGACCGTAGTTGTTGGCCAGGTCGAAGGGAGTGAATCCAACCCGGTACGTCCCTGGCGTATTGAACGTATGGGTCCACGTAGCAGTGCTGCCACTGGCCGAACCGCTGAAGTAGGCGTACGTTTGAAACACGCCATCGAGAGACACTTCGCAAAGCTGGAGATCGTCGGCCGGATCGGCACCTTCCAAGGTGAATGTCAATGAAGCTCCCGCATAGACCGTCACGGGGCTGCCCGGGCTCACGATGGTTCCGCTGGGGTCGTGTTCCTGCTGTTCGACCACGACGGTCCACACGGCTTCGCCGCTGGCGGAGGAATACCCCATAAGACGATCGTAGACAACGGCTTCGACCAGGTAGGTCCCTGACGTGTCGAACGTATGGCTCCAGGTGTCTGTATCTTCTCCACCTGACACACCGGACTCGCCCCGGAGTGCCCCATCGACATACCACTTGACGCTTTTGAGATCCCCGGCCTGATCCTGAGCCAGCACCGTGAAGGCTTGCGTGGCTCCTTCATCCAACGTCACAGGACTATTCGGACTGAGGCACGATGCGATGGGATAGTGCGGATATACGTTGACAGTCCAGGTAAGAAAGTCGGTCCACACGTCAACGCCCCAGGGGGCGCTATCGTACCAGGCGTGAACCTTGACTACGTGTGTCCCGACGCTCCACGTCGTCGTCGTCGTAAAGATGGTCACGTCCTTCTGCCCGCCGAGGTTAG
>CBFDDG010000344.1:0-5420 GCA_965603505.1 uncultured Phycisphaerae bacterium
GGTCGTTGTTGGCCGCCCGCAACAACAGCATCGCCCCCTGATACTCCATGGCGAAATACTTCGCCTCGCGTCTTTCTGTGTCGGAGACGGGGAACCAGCACTTTGGCTTGCGCGCCGCTTGCTGAAGACCATGCATAATCGCCCGATGATCTTCGACCCACCTGGCAGCCTCCGGCAGATCGGCACTGCGCCATGGCTTGGCCAGGGTCAAGGCCCGAACCTCTTCGGGCAGCAGTAGCGGGTCCGGGGGTGGCGTCGTTGCGTCGAGCACGAGTGCGGCATAGTCCTCCGCCGCATTCTCGCCGGCGGGGATCGCGTGGGCCGCATCGATTGCCGCAAGCTCATCCTCCACGCTTGTCTTCGGGCGCAGGAGCAGCCACAGCCCAATCACTACCACGATGCACAGGATCGCGATGAGTCGCCTGTGACCTGCGAAGAAGCGGCTTCCCCGCGGCCTTCCGTCCCTTTGTCTCGTCTGAGGGCTTCTCATAGTCGCTCCACAACAACCTTCTGTGATCACAGGGAGTTCCAAGTCCTTGTATACAAAACCGCTCATCGATTCTACCAATCATCCGTAACCAGATGCAAGCGTCGGATGCAGCCCGGGCGTTCGAGATCGATGGGGCTCGCATTGAGCTTGAGTGACACGCGCGGAGTCACGAACGACGCATTCGATTGGATTACCGCTTGTTCTTGCGCTGGTCCAGGCGCTCGCCGGCGGGTCGTCGGACCGGAATGTTGAGGCCCCCGCCGGCTTCGAGCTCATCGAAGAGCTGCTTTTGCATTTTCTCGATCTGCTCGCGGTAGGGCGGGACGTCGATCAGATTGTGCCGCTCGTGTGGATCGGTCCGGAGGTCGTAGAACCCGTCATGGTCCCATACGCCATGGTAGAAGACGTACTTGTATCGCTCCGTGCGGATCGCAAACACCGTCGGCGTCGCGGGGAAATTCCATTCCCAGTGGTATTCATACAAGATGTGATCGCGCCACGGAACCGACTGCCCCTGCAACAGTGGCAGGAATGACCGTCCGTCCATCTTCGCCGATTCCGGCACGGATACGTGAGCCGCAGCCAACAACGTCGGCGCGATGTCGATGTTCTGGACCATCTGCATGATCTTCGTGCCCGGTGCGATCACACCGGGCGCATATGCGAGCATCGGCACGCGTATCGACTCGTCGAACGCATCTCGCTTGTCGTAGAAGCCGTGCTCGCCGAGCGCGAAGCCGTTGTCGCCCATGTAGATCACAAGCGTGGACTCACTCAGGCCCGACCGGTCCAGATAATCCAGCAGGCGTCCGAGGTTTTCATCCAGCCCGTGCACGGTCTCGCAGTATTGCCGATACAGGTCGTCGAAGGACGGCACCGGATCGTTGTCGTATGGCCCGGTTTCCATGTGGTCCACGCCGTGGATGCTGTAGCGACGCTCGCGGACCCAGTGCGGCTGCGTCTGGTAGTTCCGCTCCGTGTTGGCCATGGTTTCAGGTCGCTCGATATCCTTGCCGGCGTAGCGGCCTCGATGACGTGGAGCAGGTTGGAACGGGTAGTGAACGGCCTTGAGGGAAAGATAGAGAAAGAACGGCCGGCGGGCGTCGCGACCCGTCTTGAGCCACTCCAGGGCGTGGTCGGTCAGAACGTCGGTGGTGTAGCCCTCGAACGTCTGCCGCTCACCGTTGACGTTGAGCGTCGGATCGAAATACGTACCCTGGCCCTTGAAGCCGGCCCAGTGATCGAAGCCCGGCCTTGGGTCGTCGTGCTCGTGGCCCATGTGCCATTTGCCGATGAAGGCCGTCTGATAGCCGGCTTGCTGCAGATATTGCGGGAAGAACACCGTCCCCTCGGGCTCCGGTCGTTGGTTGTCCACGATGCCGTGGTGATGCATATACTGACCGGTGAGCATTGAGGCCCGGCTTGGAGAGCAAAGCGACGTGCTGACGAAGGCATTGACGAGGTGCGCACCCTGCTGGGCCATGCGGTCCATGTTCGGCGTCTCAAGGAACGCCGGCGCCTCCGGTATGAATCCCATGAAGTCATAGCGGTGGTCGTCACTGAGCACAAAGACAATGTTGCGCCTCGCCGTCGTGTTGCCGGCTGCCGCCCGGCTGAGCCGCTCCGCGGCTGTGAGGAAGGCCAGGGCTGCTGCCCCCCGGCACGCTTTTCTGAGGAAATCCCGGCGGCTTGGGCCGGTCTGTCGTAAATCGTAGTTGGCTGTCATTGTCCGTTCTTTCCCGTGACTGGAACCTGCCCGTTTTCGCAGCGAGAATGCGCCCGCCGGCGTGCAATTCGTTCATATCGACGGCCAAATGGTATTTCTCACGAGGCGTGCAGTCAAGACCGGGGAATGAACGAGCCCTGATCCTTCGATCTCAGAGGCCGGCGCCCCTCATCGCCACCAGGACCAGAAGCAGACACAGGACGAGCAAAGCGGCCCGCACAATTCGCATGAACTGCGTTGCCGGCTTCATGAGAGTCCAGACAAAGCCGCACATGGTTGCCGTCAGCAGCAAACGAAGAACAAACAGAATAAGGTCTGCCAGCATACCTCCAATATACCCCATACCACCATATTGAGTCAAGTGTAAATACCCCAGATCAACATTCATGTTGTGGCAAAGGGCTCCTTCTGCTCCCATACGCCAAGGGCGGGTTTGCGCCGATTTCCGGCGCGGTTGCCCTGGGGCTCTCTCGAGGTTTTGGAAGTAAACATGCCGGCGGGCGCGGCCGGCAAAGAATTGTGCAGATCGCCTTCTCTTGGGGGTGGACGGCACTTCTGGTCTCAAAGCCGCGTTCGCGATACTGATAGACCGGATCCCGGCCCGGCAGGTCGGACGGCGTGGAGAGGAAAGGGTTATTGTGAGCCAAGAATATCCGCCATAATCCCGCGATCGGACTAAAGAAAATGCGACAGGCAAGCCGAGAACAATGCGCTGAGATGTGTGAAAATCCGGTGTTTGTCGGCAAATGAGTGATTAGGAGAATCGATCATGCAGTACCTCCAGGAAGTAAAGAAATTGCTTGGCGAGATCACGGAGATTGCCCTGCTGCTCGTGGCGCTGGGCGTTGTCATCGAGATCCTGTTCGGCCAGAGCGTGCCGTTCTTCGGCGGGATCGTGGCGAATCTGACGACACTGCTCAGCACCCTGGGTGAGAACGGGCTGGTGGGCCTGATCGCCCTGGCGATCATCCTCTTCCTATTCTACCGGAAGAAGGCCGTCGCGTAGACCGGCCCCTCGGCCGCAGATCCAAGCAGGGGGCAAAGACGAAAGCCATGACAGGCCCCCTGCTTCGCAGCCCCGGCTGCCCCAATCCCACGGGGCCGGCACCGTTTCGGCCTTTGGCAAGCCGTAGCGGCGTGCGGCCCTGCCTGTCTGTGGCCGTTCCCCCCGGAATCACGAGTCAGTTTGCTCCCGGCCTTCCCTCCACGACAGACCATTTCTGTACCGTGCGCGGCCCGACCTTGAACTGGAGGCTTGTTTGCCGCGAGAGGTTTTCCAGAAGCGCCCCGAGCTTTCCGGCTGTCTCTGTGCGATCCTGGATCCGCGTGAGATCACTCGAGCGGTAGTGATTGTAAACGATCCGTACGGGCTTGGTGGCCTCGGTGAGACTCATTGGGAGACACAGCAATTATGGAGATTTCTAACCGCCTCTACCTTGCGTGGGAAGAACCGGTATTCCCCATTCCCGCCTAATGAGCGGAACCTTTGGCTTCTATAGAGGGCTGGAATGCCGTGCCCATCCGAGCCGATGGGCGCGGCATCAAATCAGTTTCTCACATGCTGCACCAATCAGATCATTGCGTGCCCCCCTTGGAGCCTGCCGTAAGCTGATCCATAACAGCATCGAGTGTCCAGGAGCCTACCGCCTGGCGCTGTGGGAACTCCTTGAACGTCATAAGGAACTGCTGAACATAACTCATGGCTGGGACCATGACAAACATACGGTCGATGAACCATGCGTTGTAGCCAATGGACTCATGCCAGGCCCGTTCAAATGGATCGCGTCGAAGGTTAATCAGCAAGGGTGCGCGCCTCTGCGTGAACGGGTACATCCATACGTCAAAGCCGTGATGTTCCTGGATGCTGAACATTACCTTCCAGTCCTCAAAACGAAGCGCAGAAAGCGAGCCGCCATCCGTGAAGTAGAACATCTCCTTACGAGGACCTTTCTGTACCTGACCGGTGAAATAGGGCAGGAAGTTGTACCCATCAATGTGAACCTTGTAGGTTCTGCGACCGGCTCTATGTCCCTTCAGCAGTTTCTCCTTGACGTTCGAGTCACCTGCCGCGGCACACAGCGTCGGCAACCAGTCTTCCATCGAAATAATCTCATTCGATACCTGGTTTGGCTTGATCTTGCCAGGCCAGCGCACCGCCATGGGCACGCGGAAACCGCCTTCCCAGGTCGTGTTCTTTTCGCCTGCGAACGGAATCATTCCACCGTCAGGCCAACTCAGTAATTCAGCTCCGTTGTCTGTCGAGTACATTACGATGGTATTCTCCGTGATCCCGAGTTCATCCAGCTTGTCCAATAACTGCCCGACGTGACCATCGTGCTCGGCCATGCCGTCAGCATAGACGCCCTGACCCGTTACACCTTTGGATTCAGGTTTGAGATGAGTCCATACATGCATCCGGCTCGAGTTGAACCACAGGAAGAACGGCTTCTTCGCTTTGTGGGCGCGATCCATGAAATTAAGCCCAGCGGCCAGGAATTCTGCGTCAACTGTCTCCATACGCTTCTTGGTCAAGGGGCCCGTGTCCTCAACGCGTCCATCAGCGTAACTATGAATCACTCCTCGCGGTCCAAACTTCCTTTTGAACTCAGGATCTTTCGGGTAGTCCTCGTTCTCCGGCTCCTCTTCGGCATTGAGGTGATATAAATTGCCGAAGAACTCATCGAAGCCATGATTGGTGGGCAGATGTTCATCGAGGTCACCCAGGTGGTTTTTCCCGAACTGACCGGTCATATACCCCAGGGGTTTAAGCAAACCTGCGATTGTGGGATCTTCCTTCTGAAGACCCTCCTTGGCGCCCGGTAGACCGACTTTCAGCAGACCGGTACGAAATGGGCTCTGACCGGTGATAAACGCCGCGCGGCCCGCCGTGCAACTGTTTTGACCGTAAGCATCCGTAAAACGGATTCCTCCATTGCATATTCGGTCAATGTTCGGCGTCTTGTAGCCCATCATCCCGTCGTTGTAGGCGCTGATGTTGAACCAGCCAATATCATCGCCCCAGATGATGAGGATGTTTGGCTTCTTCTGCGCAAACGCTGGAGTCGCAATGCCAACCAGCGCAATCAAGACCACTACGAACAGAATACGTTTGTTCTTCATTCTCGTTGTCCCCCTAGATAACATAAAACCCCTTTGTTTCGAGCAACCATCCCTTCTGCCTGCTGTATCCGGGTTCACCTCCTT
>CBFDDG010000345.1:0-5411 GCA_965603505.1 uncultured Phycisphaerae bacterium
GGCGATGGCCATTGCGGCGGCAAGATTGGAGAGATTGGCCCGGCCGGGAAGGGCATAAGCGGCGAGAATTTCATCACTTACGTCATCCGCAGAGAACCTCAGGCAGGTGCGTCCCGGCTGGCGGTCGTACTTGCGGAACCAGGCGCGTGCGACCTCATCCTCGGCATTGAAGATCGATACGGCCGGACGCTCCGCATCGCGGGGCTGAAACGTGAAAAGGCCCTCCTTGGCCGCACAGTAGGCCTCGAACGTGCCGTAGCGGTCCAGGTGGTTCGGCGTAACGTTGGTCAGCAGAGCGACATCCGGAGCTTTTCGGACTTCTGCTAATTGCTCGATCTGAAAGCTGGAGATTTCCAGCACGACCAGGTCGTCGGGGCGGACTCGATCGAGTATCGTCAGGAGGGGCCGATCCCCGATGTTACCGCTGAGCCAGACGTTGCCGTACGCGGGGTCCGACGCTTGCGGCCTTGCGTTCTCGAGAAGGTGTGCCGTCAGAGCCGTCGTCGTGCTCTTTCCGTTGGCGCCGGTAATCCCGATAATCCGCGCGGGGCACGACTGAAAAAACAGACCGATCTGTGAACTGACGGTTCGGCCATGCCGACGAGCGATCTGAAGAAACTCATTGTCCGGCGGAACCGCCGGGTTGGCGATCACCACGTCGGCGGTCGCGAAATCCTCCGCATCATGCCGGCCGAGATGAAACTCGACGTTGGACAGCCCGGATAACTGCTCGATGGAATCCCGTAACTGCTCCGGCGACGCCCGATCCGTGACAATGACATGGGCGCCCGCCGCGGCCGCGAACTGCGCGGCATCGACCCCGCCGCCGAAGCGGCCGAGGCCCATCACCACAACCTTCTTGCCCGCCAACCGTGCATCCATAGCTCACTCCGACCTGACACCCCGGTAGATCGAGGCCACGCCAAGCGATAACGGGATGACCGACATCTCACCGAAACCCGCCTGCCGCATCACTGAAGAGAGAGCCTCTCGCTGACAGAAACTCTCTATGGATTGATTGAGGTATCGATACGCGCGCCGATCCCGCGACACCAGCGCGCCGATGAATGGAACCGCCAGCCGAAGGTACTGCAAATAGGACCATCTCATCACGCGATCCCGTGGCAGCGAGAACTCCAGGATCAGTGCGATCCCGCCGGGTTTCAGGATGCGATGGATTTCCTTGAGGGTTTCGGCGGTGTCATTCGTATTCCGGATGCCGAACGCCATCGTCGCCGCGTCAAACACGCCGTCGGAGAACGGCATCGCCGATGCGTCGGCGCACAGGAGTTCGGCTCGCTCTGCGAGACCGCGTCTGTGCAGCTTCTCCCGACAGACTCCCAGCATCTTCTCGGAGATATCGAGTCCCACCACCCAGACGATATCCTTATGCTCTCGCAGCAGGCAGATCAACAGATCGCCCGTACCCGTGGCCAGATCGACGACCTCGATCGGGCCGTTTCCGCCGAGTTGCTCAGCTACGCGGCGGCGCCACGAGGAATCCCGCCCCAGCGACAAGAGACGATTCAGGAGATCATACGTGGGCGCGATGCGGTCAAACATCCGCCCGATGGAAGACTCGGGGGAACACAAAGGATTACCCGTGATAGGAACATCGTTGCGCATATGCCATCCCGGCCGGAACGCGGATGACCTGCAGATTCACAGACCCCTGGGAGCCCCGGGCGGATCGCGGGCATCGTCAGAGCTTCGTCTGCATCGCGTTGGCCAGGTCGATCTTCGCATCGATGACCGCCTGCTCGATGCACTTCTTCCAGTCGTCGCCGAACGCATCCCGGTACTTCGGCTTCTCATACGCGTAGATGATCGAGCGCGATGCGTTGACCAGCGCGCCGGTGCCGTCCGGCTTGCAGAACCGGATGCAGTCGGCCGCCTCCGCACCCTGCGATCCGTAGCCGGGCACGAGGAACCAGACCTTGTCGTACTTCATCCGCAGTGCCGCGGTTGCCTCGGGAGCGGTCCCGCCGACGACCATCCCGACGTTGCTGAAGCCCTTCTCCCCAAGATATTCGGGTCGGTTCGCGATCTCGCCCACGACCTGCGCCATTCTTTCGTACAGGGCCTGCCCCTCCGCATCTTTGGCATCCTGAATCGCCACCGCGGAGGGATTGCTCGTTCGCACCAGCACGAACAGACCCTTGCCCTGCTCGGACGCCATCTTGGCAAAGGGCTCGATGCCGTCGGCGCCGGTGTAGCCGTTGATCGTGATCGCATCGGGCGCCAGCACGTCCTCCAGGCCGGTCAGCTCGGAATTTTGCAGATGGGCCGCGGCGTACATCTCCGCCGTGTGTCCGATGTCGCCTCGCTTGACGTCGCCGATGATCTCCAGTCCCAAATCGTCGGCCTCACTGATCAGCGAATAATACGTCTCCAGGCCCTCCCAGAGGTACTTCTCGAAGAACGCGATATTGATCTTCACGGCAGGCACCATCGGCGCGACGGTCCGCATCGCCTGCGTGCAAAAGTCGAAAATCGCATCGACCGCCGCTGCCGCATCATACTCGTCGTTCATCTGACGATGCCCCCGTATCGCCGGCGGCAATCGGCTGTAAACGGGGTCCAAACCAATCACCAAAGACGTCTTCTTGGACTGAACGGCGGCATACAGCCGATCTGCAAAGTGGCTTGACATAACCTGAAGAACCTACCTTTCAATGCATCCATCAACACCGCCACCGGAGGGCACTGCTGCCTCACAGCTTCTGCGAACTGCCGACAAGTCTCACCTGCCCAGCCCCGGCGACAAAACTCTTTCTGCCAAACGACCGAACCACTATAATCACCCGCGTAGTGTCGAGCAAGACAGAATTCAGCGATTGAGGCTGTTTCGCAGAACTAATTCCCGGCAGAGGCAGAGGTTGGAAGAACAGCAGCAGAAGCCCAAGAAGAAATCCAGGCGCAAGAAGCTCGTTATCTGGTTACTCGTCGATATCGCCGTCGCGGCCATCGTGCTTGCCCTGCTGTTGTACCGGCCGGCCCAGTACCACCCGATGGTCCCGACTTTCGCCGACCCGAACGGTCCTCGCGTCCACCCGTATCTCCACCGGGAGCTGGGGTCTGAGCTCTATAACGGCGCGCAGGAACAGCAGCCGTTTGAGATGGTCGTGCTCGATAAGAATCTGAATGAGGCCATCGGGCAGATGATGTGGTCGAAGGAGGCCGGAGGGATCACATTGTCCGCCCCCGCCGTGCTCTTCAAACCCGGCCATATTGTCCTTATGGGCACGGCTGATGTCGAAGGGGCCGAGTTCGTCGTGACCATTCACGTGGGCCCCCAACTGGATGAAGAGGGGGCCCTCAACCTCATCGTCACGAAGGTCAAGGTCGGAGCCATGAACGTGACCCCGTTAGCCAAGATGTTGGCCAGAAAGATGTATCGGGAACAGCTCGAAACGGGGCTCGTCGATACCCGAGACCTGGGAGCCAAGATCGTGGCCTCACTGCTCAATGAAGAGCCATTCAAGCCCGTACTCAGGCTCGAAGACAAATGGGTTCGGCTCCAGCGATTCGACATCACACAAGGCAAGCTCATTGCGCGCTTCGCGCCCGCCGAGTGACCCCGCAGCAAACCGTGCATCATCTGTCCGTCGCGCTCTGCCCTATGCCCCGGCCGTCCCCTTCTTGGGGACGCGGGCGAAGTGAACGACGACCACCAGGACAATAAAGGCCACCAGCAGGACAATGCCGAGCCACTCCAGCTTGGACCACAGACTCCAGACACTGCCAAAGGCCGCCGCGCCGGCCGCCAGCGCCATCAGGACGTTCCAAAGAACGCGGCGACCTCCCCGGGGCATGTAGGCGCCGAGGTAGGTCTTCTGATTCATCAGGAAGAAGAAGGCGAAATACGCGATCGGCAGCAGGACCATGGCGAATACGGATGTGGGGACAGCCAGATAGGGCGCCGCATCCTTCCAGAAGAACGGTCCGAGCGCCCCGACGGCTACCATCAGGCTGCCGAATCGTTGCGTCCACCCGCGCGCCGGCCGGTTGAGAAGCTCACAGAAGCACAGCCCGTTGATCGTCATCAGCATCGTCGCGGCGCTCAGGGCCATGCCGATCACACCGATGCCGAAGACGTACTGCGCGACCACCGACCCCGTCAGGGGAGCGAGCGTCTCCGCTAAGTTGAAGGCATCCCGCTTGACGAGAATCGCGGCCATTCTCTTATCGGCCCAGGGCAGGACCTGCGCTTGTGCCTGTCTCTGTTCGGGTGTCAGTTCCAGGAAGGCTTCCTGGCCGATTTGGAACTTGAGTCGGTCTGCAAGAAGACCGTTGTACGGGCCGACGAGATTGCGGGCGGGCTCGCCGGTGATTTCGCCACCCGGCTCGGCGGCGACGAAGCCCTGCGCCGGCTCCGCATGGAACTGGCTGGCCGAGGCAATGACGACGCAGCCCGTGGCCAGAATGAAGGGAATGAACAAGCCGGTGGACAGATCGAAGATCGCCAAGCCCCGGAATTCCTTGTCCCAGCCCTTTCGCAGCATCGAGTAGGGCAGCAGGAACGTCATGTTGATGCCGACCGCCGTGGCCGCCGCACTGATCATGACGTCCCGCTGCTGCCCGACGATCATGTTCGTCCAGAATGCCTGGAACGACCCAGCCACCTTCTCGATATGGGGCATGATGTCCTTCGTCGGGCGGGACAACAGGCTCAGGTCGGGGATCAACCCTCCGAGTATCTTGCCCCAATCCATCTTGCCGTCGATACTGAGCTTGACGACGACGCCGATGAAGCACAGCACGATCAAGCTGACGATCCCCTTGATCATGATCTCGAACACCTTAACGCCCTTCCCGCCGGCGCTGTAGGTCAGGCTCGCCGTCAGGGCGATCACGAGGAACGCCACGCCGGCGATCATCTTGCCCTGGATCTCCGTCACGCCCGACCCCGGGCCGATGAGCCCGGGCAGGAGGTTCTGGCGAATGGCCGCCGTGCCGAGCGCGAACTGCGGCAGCGACCAGACCAGATTCGCCATCATCGAGGCCAGCAGCCAGCCCCAGCCAAGGACCGGGCTGACGTGCTGATTGATTCCGCGCAACGGCCGCTCGCCGGTGGAGAGGGTCACGTAAGCAATGGCGCTGAGCATGATGATGCCGAGAATCATCGCCAGCGGCTGAAGCCACATGAAGCTGAAGCCGACAAGGACACCGAGGTAGAGGCTCGACGACAGCGACCCGCCGCCTAACGTGATGCCGCTCTGGAGCCACCCCGGCCCGGACAGCCTGAGGAAGGCCTTGACCATCGCGCCGCGCCCTTTTGCCCGCGCGGTCAGGATCATCTCGCGATCGCTCTCGATCCGCGGGTTCATATGCATCTGCTGCTGCGGTGCGGAACTGTGCCCGCCTTTATCTGACGCCATCGCAAGCCTCCTGATCAGGAATTCCAGCCG
>CBFDDG010000346.1:0-5396 GCA_965603505.1 uncultured Phycisphaerae bacterium
GGCTATTTCTGGGAGTAGTCGATGATTCGGGCGATTTCGCTTCTGAGGTCCTTGCGGTGGACGATCATGTCGACGAAGCCTATCCAAGGCGGTGTTTCCAGTAGTCTGGGCCACGGTGCAGGTGCATCACCGCGAGGATGAAGATGCCGTCGGGTTCTTGCGAATAGAGCACTCCGTAGGGAAACCTCGTCGTCAGGGACCGCCGTACCTCTCCTTCGACCACGGGCCAAGCCTTTGGGTGTTCCGTCGCACGCGCGATAGCGGCATGAACCTCTACCGCGAAGTCAAGCCCAAGATTCTCCCCGCGTTCCTCGTAGTAGTCGATAGCTCCGAGGAACTCTTCTTCGGCCTCCGGGTGAAAGGCGTAGTTCGTCATACCTCGAATCGCTTCCAGACCTTGGCAAAGACCTGGTCACCGGGAACCGGCGTGACCTTGCCCGACCGTAGTTCCGCGAGTCGGCGCTGAGCCACCTGGACCCATTTGCGGTCGATGTCTGACTCCGGCGGATTCAGGCTGCGGAGAATCGAGTCCGCGACAATGGCCCGCTCCTCCACCGGCAGGGACGCCACCTCTTCTATGAGTTCTTTCATCGTCACTGGTTGACACCTCCTTTCTCATCATGATAGTCCGAACGTCGGGCGGAGTCAACCAAGGCCGTTTCCGGCAAAGGGTTATGTCTCACGCCGAGCCGCAAGGACGCTGGGGTGGGGAGATGGTAAGAAGATCAGAACGTGAGAAGGTGCGAACGGCCGTCGGCTGATGCGGAGTTTTTTGGCAATTCCACAGTCTGCTCTGCGTCTCAGCGTCCCTGCGTGAGGAAGACGGTGGGCAGAGCCCACCGTACCGCTGTCGCCAATTCGCGTAACGTGTTCCCCTGCAAGAGTTTATAATGTCTCTCTGTGTCCTCTGCGTCTCTGTGGTGAGCAAGCGGCTATTTCTGGGTGTAGTCGATGATTCGGGCGATTTCGCTTCGGAGGTCTCTGCGGTGGACGATCATGTCGACGAAGCCGTGCTCGAGCATGAACTCGGCGGTCTGGAAGCCCTCGGGCAACTCGACCTTGATGGTCTCAGCGATGGTGCGTCGGCCGGCGAAGCCGATCAGGGCGCCCGGCTCGGCCACGATCACGTCGCCCAGCATGGCGAAGCTGGCGGTGACGCCGCCGGTGGTGGGGTCGGTCAGGACGGAGATGAACAGGCCCTTGGTGTCGTCGAGGCGGGCGATGGCGGCGGCGGTTTTGGCCATCTGGCCGAGCGAGACGACGCCCTCGTGCATGCGGGCCCCGCCGGAGCAGCTTACGACCACCAGCGGCAGCGACTCCTCCATGGCCAGCTCCACCGCGACGCAGAGCTTCTCGCCCACGACGGCCCCCATCGAGCCCATCAGGAAATTCGGCTCCATGACGGCCAGGATGACGCCGCGGCCCTTGATGAAGGCCTTGCCGATGAGCATGGCCTCCTTGGCGCCGGATTTCTTCTGGTCGTCCTTGATCCGTTGCTTATACGTCGTGCCGCGGAACTTGAAGTCGAGCGGGTCGGCCGTCGTCATATCCTCAAGGACCTGCTGAAACGAGCCTTCGTCCACCAGATACTGGATGCGGGTCGGGGCCCCGATTCGGAAATGGCAGTCGCACTCCGGGCAGACGTTCAGGTTCTTCTCCACGGCGCTGCTATAGAGCATGTGCTCGCAGCCCGGGCATTTCATCCAGAGCCCCTCGGGCATCTCCTTGCGGGGCCGCAGTGAAAAACCGTTCCAGGTTGTCTTTGGCTTCTTCGTCATCGTCATTGTCATCGGTTCGTGCACCGTCCTGCCGTCATCGTTCCGCCACCCTATATCGGATTGGTGCGGAGGAATCGGCCGACACGGGCGGAGATACTATACCATAAATCCGTGAAAAGTGTTAGGCGAATTACGCGCAGGTCAGGTGCAGGCCTCGCGGATGGCCCGTATGGCGGCCGAACGGTCGGGTCGGCCGAAAATGGCGTTGCCGGCCACAAGCGTGTCGGCCCCGTAGGAGACGACGATCGGCGCGGTTTCGGGGTCAATGCCGCCATCGACCTCGATGCGTACGTCGGGCCCGACCATCTCCCGTATGGCCACGGCCTTTCGGGCGGCCTCGTCGATGAATACCTGGCCGCCGAAACCGGGATGGACCGTCATGACCAGCACCATATCGCACAACGGGGCCACTTTCCGGATGGATTCGACGGGGGTTTCCGGGTTGAGCGTGATCCCGGCCGTGCAGCCCAATTCGCGGATTCGGTCGACCATTTTCTCGGGCTCATCGGCGACCTCGATGTGGAACGTGATATTGTCCACGCCGGCCTGGGCGAAGGCCTCGATGTACTTGGCCGGCTCGCTGATCATCAGGTGGCTGTCGAAGAACAGATCGCTGTGCTTGCGAAGCTTGGCGATCACGGGCGGGCCGATCGTGATGTTCGGGACAAAATGGCCGTCCATAACGTCGAGATGGATCATTTTGACGCCGGCGGACGCGACGGCCGCGATCTCTTCCGCCAACCTCGCGAAATCCGCGCTGAGGATGGATGGGGCGATCTCAATCGTCCCGGGTTTTGGCAATGCCCTGTTCATGACGCCTTGCCCTGTGCACGCCCGACGGATAAACGAGAGCGTATACGCATGGCATACGCTCTCGTATCAGATTTCTGCCGAAGCTCTCTTGTCGCCGCGGCGGTTATTTCTCGTCGAGGATATCGATGGATTTGAACTTCTTGCCCTCAAGGAACTCGAGCGAGGCGCCGCCGCCGGTGGAGATATGGCTGATCCTGTTCTGCAGGCCAAGCTGCTCGATGGCGCTGGCGCTGTCGCCCCCGCCGACGACGCTCTTGGCGCCCTTGTCGGTCGCCTCGGCCACGGCTTGTGCGATCGCGTTGGTCCCCCGGTCGAAGGGCGGGATCTCGAAGACGCCCATCGGCCCGTTCCAGAGGATGGTCTTGGCGTCGACGACCTTCCGGGCGAACTCCCGGGCGGCCATGGGGCCGATATCGACGGCCTGCCAGCCCGGGTCGATGTCACCGACCGCGACGCGATGCTCGACCCCCGGCTCGAGCTTTCGGACCACCGCGTGATCGGGCGGCAGGAGCACTTCGCAGTTCGCCTCGGCGGCCTGGTCCAACAGTTCCTGGGCCTTGTCCAGGAAGTCATCCTCGACCCGGCTGTTGCCGATGGCCTTACCCCGGGTCTTTAGAAATGTGTAGGCCATCGCTCCGCCGATGACGATGCGATCGACCTTGCCGATGAGGTTCTCGATGACGCCGATCTTGTCGGAGACCTTTGCCCCGCCGAGAATGGCGACGAATGGCTGCTCCGGGTTCTTGACCGTATCGCCGAGGAACTTCAACTCCTTCTCGATCAGAAAGCCGATCACGCGGGGCTTGCCTTCCATCACCGCCGGAACGGTGTACATCGAGGCGTTGTCCCGGTGCGCGGTGCCGAAAGCGTTATCGACATAGACGTCGGCCATCGAGGCGAGCTGTTTGGCGAAGTTGTCCTTGGCTTCACGGAGCTGTGCGTCCTCTTTGGCCGCTTTGTCCTTGATCGTCTCCTCTTTGTAGAATCGCAGATTCTCCAGCAGGAGGACCTCGCCGGGCTTGAGAGCCTCGGCCTTGGCCGTGGCATCCGGCCCGACACAATCGTTGGCGAAAATGACGGTCTTGCCGAGCAGCTCGGAGAGTCTCTCGGCCACCGGCTTGAGCGTATACGCCTCGTCCCTCTTGCCTTCGGGCCGGCCGAGGTGGCTCATAAGGATCAGACTGCCGCCGCGGTCGAGCACGTCCTGGATCGTCGGCAGGGCCTTGACGATCCGATCGTCGCTCGTGATCTTGCCGCTCTCATCCTGCGGGACGTTGAAATCGACCCGCATCAGGACCTTCTTGCCTTTAACTTCGATATCCGCAACGGTCTTCTTAGCCATGCCTGCACCCATTCTAAAATGGCCTTTCTCTTTCTCAGAACTCCCACGCACAAGCCCATTCTCAGGGCTCCGGGTACATACGTCAAACCGGAAATGATGGAATCAGGTGCCGGGCCGCTCTTACAGCTTCGCCATGCGTTCCATCAGATCGACGCTGCGATTCGAGTAGCCCCACTCGTTGTCGTACCAGCTCAGGACCTTCACCAAGTTGCCCTTGACCATGGTCGAGAGGACGTCGAAGATGCTGGAGTAGGTGCTTTTTACGATGTCGCTGCTGACGATCGGGTCTTCGCAGTAGGCGAGGATGCCCTTCATCGGGCCTTCGGCGGCTGTCTTCATCGCGGCGTTGATCGCCTCGACGGAGGCTTCCTTCTTCACCTCGACGACCAGATCCACTATGCTGCCGACGGGTACGGGAACGCGAAGGGCGAGGCCGTGAAGCTTGCCGTCGAGCGCGGGGATCACTTGGCCGATGGCCTTGGCGGCCCCGGTGGAGGTCGGGATGATGTTGCAGGCCGCAGCGCGGGCGCGACGCAGGTCGCTGTGAATCGTGTCCGCAACCCGCTGGTCGTTCGTATAGGCGTGCACGGTCGTCATCAGGCCCTTCTCGATGCCGAAGGTGTCGTTGAGCACCTTGGCGACGGGGGCCAGGCAGTTCGTCGTGCAGCTCGCGTTGGAGACGCACTTGACGGCCGGGGTCAAGACGCTGTCATTGACGCCCAGAACGATGGTGGCGTCGATCTTGTCCTTCGCCGGGACGCTGAGCAGGACCCTGCTGGCGCCCGCCTTGAGATGGTCGGCGTACCCGCCCTTGGGCGACTCGGCGTTGCGGAAGATGCCGGTGGATTCCAGGACGACCTTGACGTCCATGGCCTTCCAGGGCAGCTCGGCGGGATTCTTCACGGCCAGGACCTTGATCTCCTTGCCATTGATGACCAGCGCGCCATCCTTGGCCTCGACGGTGCCGCCCCAGGTCCCCATCACAGTGTCATACTTGAAAAGGTGGGCGAGGCTCTTGGCGTCGGACAAGTCGTTGATGGCGACGAGTTCCAGATCGCCCTTTCGTTCCATGATGATGCGTGCGACGGCTCTGCCGATTCGGCCGAAACCATTGATTGCGACCTTTGTTGCCATGGTTCAGTCTCCTTATTCGTTACGGTTACTGCATTTTCCAGGGTCAGACACCTCCCCTCGCGGGAGCGTGCAAAAACGAACCGACCACTGTAGTGAGGCGTGCGAACCCTGTCAAGCAATATTATCCCGACCTTGCCTTCCGGGTGCACGACAAGAAAATGGCGGGTCAGGATAAGAAGAACGTCATTGCGAGGAGGCATACGCCGACGAAGCAATCTCGGAGAAGCCCAGGGTCTGAGATTGCCGCGCCAGCCTTCGGCTGGTTCGCAATGACATCCGGGGCGTTTGCCACGATCTTGTCGTGCACCTTGCCTTCCACACGGCAAAAG
>CBFDDG010000347.1:0-5389 GCA_965603505.1 uncultured Phycisphaerae bacterium
CAGCGTCAATAAGGAAGGGCTTTGTAGTCGTGGCCAGGCACAAGGCCGCGACAGTCGTCGAGCGGGCCCTTCCCATTCCTGGAGTTCACCGCCACATCGAACCGCTCGGCGGCCGGCCAGAACTGATAGACCCCGAAGTGCAGGTGCGGCTCGCCCAGGGTGTTGCCGGAATTGCCACTGGCGGCGATCCGTTGGCCGGTCTCGACGTGATCCCCTTCCCGCACGAGCACGCTGCCTTGCCGGAGATGTCCGTAGAAGGCGACGGTGCCGTCTTCGTGTTCGATGAGGATGTGGTTGTGTTGGCCGGGATCCTGCTCGGCACCGTAGTCCGGCAGGTCGTTTCGAGTGCGGCGAACCAGGCCGGCCCTCGCCGCCGTCACGGGCTCGCCGATAGGCATCTCGAAGTCATAGGCGAGTTGATCGCGATGCCCGCCGTAAGGATAGCAGTACGCCTGGGCAAGTCTGTACGAATCCCCTACCGGATACGGCAACACATACGGCGACTGGGCCGGGTCACCGAAGACCGCTCGCTCCAGGCAGGGCGGCGGCTCACGTCGCTCCTCTCGGCAGCCCGCGGACAGAATGACCACGGCACAGACCAATAAGACCATCAACGGCATGTAGTGACGCACGCCCACACCTGCGAATCTGCTCCTGAACAACGCAAGAACCACTCTTCACCGCCTGGACAACACCATGCCTGCACATATGATCATACGGGATTGGCAGCGACATTATACATGCAGTCCGGTGTTCGGGGCGTGTATTTCCGCTTTTCTCCATTGTCCTGACGCGTTACAATCCCGCGAATTGCGCATGGATGGTCGAAACCCAGGATCGCCTCAGAAATGCAGATGCACGAATGTACGCGTTAGCCGCAATCTTTATATCGCTGTTGGTCCTGGTCGTTCTGCTTCGGGTGAAGGTCAAGATCGGCTTGGCAATGGCGGTGTCGGCCTTTCTGTTAGCCGTGCTGCTGAGGGTGACGCCGATGGAGATGTGGCACTGGCTGGGGGCGGAGTGGCGGGACCAGCCGCTGACCAGGACAACGCCGTATCTGCTGGTGTCGTTGTCCGCGCTGGTTCTGTTGGTGAACGTCGTGGGCGAAGCGATGACGCAGATCGGGCTTTCCTCCCGGCTGGCGCCGGCGATGCAGGGGCTGTTTCGCAGTCGAAGGGTTGCGCTGGCCGCGGTCCCGCTGATGATGGGCATGCTGCCGACGCCGGGCGGGATCATGCTGTCGGCCCCGATGGTGCGCGAGGCCGGCGACAAGATCGGGGTCGAGCGCAGCCGGCTGGCGGCGATCAACTTCTTCTTCCGGCACCAGTGGGAGCCGATCTGGCCGCTGTTTCCGGCGGTGCCGTTGATTCAGAGCATGCTGGGGATCTCGGCCGCGGGTCTCGTTGCCCATCACGCGGCGTTGAGCGTCGCCGGCATCGTCGGTGGCGTCGTGTTCCTGCTGCTGGTCGGCATTCCGCCGCGACGGGCCGAGCACGCCCAGGTCGCCGCCGGCCTCGGCTCCCATGCGAAGGATTTCGTGCACGTCTTCTGGCCGATTGCGCTCACGGCTGGCTTGTACGTCGGCCTGAATGTGCCGCCAGCCATTGGGATCCTCATCTCGATCGTCGGCTTGTTGCTGCTCCATCGTGTGGACGTGCGACGATGGCCCGGGATCTTCAAGGCCGCGAAGGAGCCGGACATGGTCCTGCTGTTGTTCGGCGCGCTTTGGTTCAAGTTGAATCTCGAGGCCAGTGGGGCGGTGGGCAGTGTCGTGCAGCTCTTCGGCGAGATGCACATGCCGCCGTTGCTGGTCGTCTTTCTGCTGCCGCTGCTTGTGAGCTTCAGCACCGGGGTGACAACGGCGACGGTGGCGATCACGTACCCGTTCCTGATGCCCTTCATTCAGACGAATGACGGCATACTGCTGAACGTCGAGACGCTGGCCTTCGCCGGATTGGTCTTTGGACTGGCCATCAGCCCGATCCATTTGTGCCTGGCCCTATCCGTGAGCTACTTCAATGCACCGCTGTTGCGGATCGTCCTGAAGGTGCTGCCGGCGGCGCTGTGCGTAGCGGCGGCCGGCTTCGCCATGGCACTGCTGGCCTCATAGGCGAAGCGGCATTTCTCGCGGGGTCTCTCACTTCATCCACGGTGACGGCGATATCATCGGATCTTGATGGAGCCGACATTGGTGCGAAGTCGGATCTGCCCTTCGCCATTGCCCAGCGAGGCCTTGATGGACTGTTTCAGGGAGCCGCGCACAGTGAGCGGCCGGTCGGTGTCGATGTCGCCAACGCTGGTTCCGGCTGTGAGGTTGGCGGAAATCTCCTTGGGGCCCGTGAATTCGATGCTGCCCACGTCGGTAGCGGCAGTGAAGTCGAGTGCCGCCGGGGCATCGGTGACGTATGCGGCTCGGATGTCACCCACATTCGTCTCCAGCTTCGCGCCGTCGCGCAGCCCCGTGCATGCGATGGAGCCGACGTTCGTGCGGGCCTCGATCCGGTTGCTGAACCCGGCAATCCGAATATCGCCGACGTTCGTGGTGCAGTCGAGGGCGAGAGAGGCCGGCACATCGATGGTGAGGTCCACGCAGAGCTGGTTGTGGCCGAACTCTTTCGGCTTGAGCGCTTTCACGGCGAGGGTCTGGCCTGTGGATTCGACGGTGACGCGGACCATTTCGGCCAGTTCCTGCGCCTCTTCCTCACTGCCGGCCCGGACCTTGATGTCGGCCACGATGCGGGCCTCGGAGACGTCGGCCGCTTCGAGCCGGATCTTGCCGACCTCGGTGGTCACGTCGAGCGCGGTGATTCCGGCTAACGGCGCGGACAACTCCTCACTCCTCGTGAACGTCGCCTTGAACATCCCGCCGCGGAAGGAGCATCCGGCCAACAACCCAACGGCGAGAGCGATATACAAACCGATCCGGACGAACGAGCCTGTCCTCATTGCTCAATCTCCAAAGAACCTGTTCAGCCCTATAGTCGCTCGGCCGGACGTATTATTGCCGAAATTTCCGGCCCGCTAAAGCTCACGTCGGTTAACTTCTCTTTAGAATACCAAATCCCTCGATTTTGTGAAGAGGGGTTCTGCAAATCATCCCTTCGCAGCCCGTGTCGTCCTGATTCTCTGCGTCAGATACGCCATGGCATAGACGGCCAGCCCCAGCACATACATGTAGTATCGAAGGCCATGGTCGAGACTGAAGACTCGGGTCACGACGGCGGGATAGAACAGGATCAGCGATGCCGCCAGGAACAGTGGCAACTCATACCATTTGTTCCGTGTGATGAACCATCCCTGTGTGGCGTTGCCGAAGGCAAAGGCGCCGATCGTCGCCATGACAAAAATCAGCAGAGCCTGTGGGATACTGGTGACGCCGTAGAGAAGCAACTCCGCGTTGAAGATGAACATGAATGGTATCAGAGCCGTGCGGAGGTCATACAGGAAGCCGTGCAGTCCGGTGCGGATCGGATCGGACTTGGCGATGGCGGCTGCCGCATACGCCGCCAGCCCGACCGGTGGCGTGTCGTCGGCCAGAATCCCGAAGTAAAAGCAGAACAAGTGGGCGGCAATGGCCGGAATGATAATCGTTTCGCCCCGCAACCCCGTGTTGATGATTACGGGCACGGTAATCGATGCCATGACGATGTAAGTCGCCGTGGTGGGCAGACCCATGCCGAGGACGAGGCTGGCGACGGCGGTGATCAGCAGCAGCAGTACGATATTGCCGGCTGCAAGGCTCTCGACGATCTGGGCGACCATGCTGCCGATCCCCATGGCAACGATGCCGACAACGATCCCGGCGGCCGCCGTGGCCATCGCGACCGCCATCATGTTTCGCGAGCCGGCGATCATGCCCTGTGCGATGGTCCTGAGGCAATCCGCGGCGGCTTTGCCGACCGATGTGCCCCGGCGAACGGCCCGTCCGATTTCGATCGACAGAATGAGAACGACCAGGACGACGATGGCGTTGAACGCGGCCAGCTTGGGCGTGTGCCGCAGGACGACCAGTTCGGCGATGAGCACCACCAGTGGAATGAGGTAGTAGAATCCGCCCTTGAGTACAGTCGTCAGCTTCGGTATGTCCTCCGGCGGCAGGCCTTTCATTCCGAGCTTGGAGGCTTCGAGATGCGCGATGTAGAACAGCGCGAGATAGGAGACAACAGCGGGAATCGCGGCGGCTTTGATGACATCGAGATAGGGCCGGCCCAGGTATTCTGCGATGATGAAGGCCGCGGCGCCCATGATCGGCGGCATCAGTTGTCCGTTCGTACTGGCCGCCACCTCGGTCGCGGCCGCGATCCGGCCCGGATAACCGACCTTCTTCATCAGTGGAATCGTGAACGTCCCCGTGGTAACCACGTTGGCGATGCTCGATCCGGAAACCAGTCCCGTCAGACCGCTCGAAACGATGGCCGCTTTGGCGGCGCCGCCCTTGAATCGGCCCAGCAGGGAGATGGCCAGGTCGTTGAAGAAATGCCCGGCCCCGAGCTTCTCAAGCAAGGCGCCCAGCAACACAAACAGGAATACGGTGTTGGCTGAGACATCGAGTGGGATGCCGTAGATACCGTTCGTTGACAGCGCAATCTGGCTGAGATACTTCGTCACCGAGACGCTCTTCAGGGCAAGCACAAACGGCATGTACTCACCGGAGAAAGCATACAACGTGAAGAGAAGCGCAATGATCGACAACGCCGGGCCGATCACCCGCCGGGAGACTTCAAGAACGGAGACGATCAGCACGATCCCCGCCACGATGTCATGCGGCGCGGGAGCACCGGATCGCAACGAGATCCCCTCCCGGTCCAGGACGATGTAGAGCGCCGAGAACACCGCCAGGAGGGCCAGAAGATAGGCCGTCCACGGAATCCGCCCTCCGGCCTCCGGCCGCCTGCGCCGACGAATCGGGATCGTCAGGAGCACGAGCGCCATGGCGAACGCCAGGTGGATGGCCCGAACCGTAATGCTGTCGAGCAGCAGGAACTTCGGCAGCGCCAGCTGAAACAGGGCCCACCCTATCGCGGCGACCGAGATGACGGTGCGGTCGACAGGGCCTCCGGTCCTGAGAAAGGCGCTCTCCCGAGCGAGGAGCTCCTCTTCTGATTGTCTCTTCCAATGTAGCGACATCGTGAATTCACGGCAGAGCCGGCGTCCATGCCGCCTCGTCTCACTCCTGAATCAGGTCCGGATCGATGTGTTTGTCAAGGCCGGCCTCGCGATAGTATTTCAGGGCTCCCGGATGCAGCGGTGCCGAGAGTCCCTCGAGCATATTGAGCTTCGTCAGGTTCTTGTAGGCCGGGTGCAGCTTCTTGAAGCTCTCGAAATTCTCAAACACCTCGCGCGTAATCGCATACACCACGTCCTCAGGGATCTGGATGGACGTGACAAA
>CBFDDG010000348.1:0-5378 GCA_965603505.1 uncultured Phycisphaerae bacterium
TTCCAAACCCAGCACCACCCCCCACCCCCACCCCGCGCGGTTGCGGGGGGGGCCGCGGGCGCGCCCCCGCAACTATCGGCCCTATTGTACGTTACATCCGCTCCAAGACAAGAGAAAAGCACCCTTGGGCGGCGGGAGCGGGAACGCAGCAGTTCGGGGACGAGATTCTGTGCGTAGCTGGAAAATGCCCGGTCCCGGCCGCTCAGCGGTTTAGAGGCCCCAGTCGAGGCGGTCTCGGTAGCGCCAGTAGAAGCGGCCGAGCAGGTGAGCAAGGACGAAGGAGGTGTAGCCGGTAGCGAGAAAACCAGTAATGTAGAGCCACAGCGGGGTCGGACCCTGCGTTGGCGCGCGCCCGATGAGCCAGAGCAGCAGGCCGAACATTGCAATCACGAGCAGCAGGCCGAGATAGGGGAGGAAAACGCGGAGGATCGAGTTGAGCAGAAAGAAGGGATTGAGCACGGACGTTCCGTCGTGCATCACCATGGCGAGCAGGCCCATCGGGAAGAAGACGACCGCCCAGGCGACAAGTACGAAGTAGATGGCATCTCTCTTGCTGAAGTACATAGGATAGAGAACAGCAGGGAGCACATAGATGATAGAGACCGCGATCAGGTAGGAGACGCGGGCCCACATTCCACCCAGGCCAATATCCCCCCCGAACACCTCCGGCGCGCGGGTTCCGCCCTTGGCGCTGTCATAGGTACATTCGGCGAGGTACCACCCGGCGTATAGACCGATGATGACTCTGAGTATCAGGCCCGGCAGGTAGAGGACGTTGGCCAGCAGACCCACGAATCGCAGCACCAGATTCAGCGACAGTGGAATGCCAACGATGATCGTCAGGGCGGTCAGGCCCGGCGTGTTCACAGGATACAGCAGAATATCGATGAGCCAGGGGAATCTCCGCTCGCCCGTATACTCGGGGGGGGGCGTGAAACCGAGCCTGACCAGTGCCTCCTGCTCGCACAGGCGCGCGTCGGGCCCTTGGTCGTCGACCGCCTGCGGCTCGGGCAGATCGAGTAACGCCGTATTGAGAGGCCCCGAGGCCGTATCGGCCGGAGCCAGAGGGTGGTTCTTCACCGGGGGGGCCGGCGGCTCCGATGCAGGCACGGCCGGGACCGTGATTCTGCCCTTGCACTTTGGGCAACACCCCGTCTGGCCGGCGCGCGTCTCCGGCACCTGGAGTTTTTGGCCACAGTGCTTGCATGAGAGGCGTATCATGGACCCGCCTTCGGAAAGCGCACGTTTCCAATCCGAATATCGACCATTCCGACTTCACGAGGACGTCGGCCGCCCCGTGCCGTTCGGGAGAGTCCGAGGCCAGTTCAAAGCGCGAAATCCGGACAGCCAGAATGGCTGACGTCGCTCAGCGTGATATCGTTTGCGAAATCCGGTTTTCGGCTGTTCGAGTCTATCCGCCGAGTGCGGTCTTGATCAGGTCCGCGGCCTTGCTGAGGGCTTCGTCGATTTTGGCGGGGTTTTTGCCGCCGGCCTGGGCCATCTGCGGCTTTCCGCCGCCGCCGCCGTCAACGACCGGAGCGATGGTCTTGACAATATCGCCGGCCTTCAGCGTTTTGATCAGGTCGTCGGTTACGCCGGCCAGGAGTGTCGCCTTGCCGTCATCCTCATAGGCCAGGACGATGGCCGCCGATCGGGCCTTCTTTTTCAGCATGTCAATCGCTTCGCGGGCGCGATCGACGGTCGTCGTCGAGAGCCGGCCGACCACAACCGATGTCTCACCGATCTTTTCGCCGGCGTCGAGGAGTTGCCGGGCCTCGGCCATCGCGTCGGATCCCCCGGTCCTCGCAGCGGCTTTGAGCTGCTTGCCAAGTTTCTTGTTGTCTTCGAGGAGCTGCGTCACTCGCTCGGGAAGCTTGTCGGCCGGGACCTGCAGCAGGGCGGATAACTGGTCGACGATGTCGCGGGCCGTTTCGAGGTAGGCCGTCAGGGCCGAACCGGTCAGAGCCGTGATCCGGCGGACGCCCGCCGAGATGCTTTCCTCTTTCACGATCTTGAACCCTCCGATGATACCGAGACGATCGACGTGCGTGCCGCCGCAGAACTCCCGGCTGAAGGCCGTGTCGATGTGCTCCGCATCCGGCGCGCCGACACAGACGACGCGGACCTCGCTGCCATACTTTTCGCCGAACAAAGCCATCGCGCCGAGTCCCTCCGCCTCTTCGCGGGGCAACACCACCCACGTCACGGGCAGGTCGGCCGCGATCTTCTCCCGGACGAGTCGTTCGATTTCATCGAGCTCCTCGTGGGTCGGGGCCTTCGGATAGGTGAAGTCGAACCGCAGGTAATCGGGGCCGACGTAGCTGCCCTGTTGGGCGACGGATTTGCCAAGCACCTTCTGTAATGCCCACTGGAGCAGGTGCGTGGCCGTATGGTTCTTCTTGGTGGCGTTGCGGTCCATGCTGACGATGGCGGTGACGCTCCGGCCTGGGCCGAGCGAGCCCTCGATGAGCTTGCCGCGATGGATCACGGAAGCACCGGCCTTCGTCGTCGCCTCCACCACGAACCGGTTGGCGTTGGAGCGAATGACGCCCTGGTCGCCGACCTGGCCGCCCGCCTCGGCGTAGAAGCAGGTCCGATCCAGCACGAGGCCGACTTCGGCCCTGGGAGGGATGGTCCCCTCGCGCTGGAAACCGCTGGCATCGATCCATCCGAGGATCGTGGCCTCGCAGCGGTCCGCATTGTACCTGTGCAGGTCCTCGGTGGCCGGCAGGTCGCTGTCCGCCAGGCCCGCCAGGAGCGCATCGGTCTTCTGCGCCGCCCGGGCCCGCTCTCTCTGCTCCGTCATCAATGCCTGAAACCGGTCGAGATCGACGTGCAAGCCCTTTTCCTGGGCCATGAGCTGCGTCAGGTCGATGGGGAAGCCGTAAGTGTCGTAGAGTTGGAAGGCGTCGTCGCCGGGGATGATCCTCTCTTGGGCGTCTACGGCACGGGCGGCCGCGGCCATGAAGATTTCCAGGCCGCGGTCAAGCGTCCGGCCGAAGCCGGTCTCCTCGGACTCGATCACGGTCGCCACGTAGTCGGCGCGCTCGCGGATCTCGCCGAAGGCCTCGCCCAGGCAGTCCACGACGACGGGCACCAGCTTATGGAGGAACGGGTCATGCAGATCGAGCTCGCGGCCGAAGCGCGCCGCCCGGCGCAGGATGCGCCGAATGACGTAGCCTCGACCTTCGTTGGAAGGCGTCGCCCCGTCGGTGATCGCCAGGACGAGCGTGCGGATATGGTCGGCGATGACCCGGAACGCGTTGTCGGTCTTGTTGCCGAGTTGCGACGTGTACCCATGGCCCGACATCTCGGCGGTGCGCTCGATGATCGGCATGAACACGTCCGTGTCGTAGTTGCTCCGCTTGTTCTGGAGCACGGCGGCGACCCGCTCGAGGCCGGCGCCGGTATCGATGTAGTGCGCGGAAAGTTGGATGAGCTTGCCCGAGGGCTGCCGGTTGTACTGGATGAACACGAGGTTCCACAACTCGATGAACCGCGCGCAATCGCCGTTGACCTGGCATTCATGACCGCGTACGTTCTTCTTGTCGCACGCGTCGGGACCGAGGTCGATGTGAATCTCGCTGCACGGGCCGCACGGGCCGGTCTCGCCCATCTCCCAGAAGTTGTCCTTCCTGCCGAACCCGAGGACTCGCTCGTGCGGGATCGGTGTCATCTTTCTCCAGAGTTCGGCGGCCTCGTTGTCATGCGGCAGACCGTCGTCATCGTCGCCGGCGAAGACCGTAGCCCAGAGCTTCTCGGGGTCGATGCCCCAGACCTTCGTCAGCAGCTCCCACGCCCATGCGATCGTCTCGGCCTTGAAGTAATCGTTGAACGACCAGTTGCCAAGCATCTCGAAGAACGTGTGATGGTACGTGTCCTTGCCGACTTCCTCGAGATCGTTGTGCTTGCCGCTGACGCGCAGGCACTTCTGGCTGTTGACGGCCCGCGGCCACTGGGGAACTCGCAGACCCAGGAAGATGTCCTTGAACTGATTCATGCCCGCGTTGGTGAACAGCAGGGTCTCGTCATCGTGCGGCACGATCGGAGAGCTCGGGACAAAGGTGTGCCCTTTGCCCTTGAAGAACTCGATGAATCCACTTCGAATCTGTTTGGCACTGAGCATTCTGAACTACCTTGTGAAGCGTGACGCGGATCCCGTGAAGCACGGCGTGCCCGTTGCACGCTTCGCGCCTCTCGATTTCCGCTTCACGGATTGTTCTGGCCTCGATCGGCTGTTCACGCTTTCACTTCCTCCGACGGTGCGGGCGCCTCGACGAGCCCCTTGGCCACGAGGACCTTGGTCTTGATCTCCTCGCGGAGGTCGGGGTTGTCGGCGAGATATTTCTTGGCGTTCTCGCGACCCTGCCCGAGCCGGACGCCGCCGTAGTTGATCCAGGCGCCGCTTCGCTGGACGACATCGGCGGCCAGCCCGAGGTCCAGCAGGTCGCCTTCGTAGCTGATCCCGCTGTCGAACATGATGTCAAATTCGGTATCGCGGAACGGCGGAGCGATCTTGTTCTTGACGACGCGGGCTCGGACGCGCGAGCCGATGGCCTCGCTGCTGTCCCTCAGCGTGCTGATCCTGCGCAGGTCGATGCGGACGGAGCTGTAGAATTTCAGGGCCCTTCCACCCGGGGTCGTCTCGGGGTTGCCGAACATGACGCCGATCTTCATGCGGATCTGATTGATGAAGATGAGGGACGTCTTGCTCTTGCTGATGATGCCGGTGAGCTTGCGCATGGCCTGGCTCATGAGGCGAGCCTGCAGGCCGACGTGTGTGTCCCCCATCTCGCCTTCGAGCTCCGCCTTCGGGGTCAGTGCGGCCACCGAGTCGATCACGATCACGTCCACCGAGTTCGAGGCGATCAGCATCTCGGCGATATCGAGGGCCTGCTCGCCGGTGTCGGGCTGGCTGACCAGCAAACCGCTGACGTCGACCCCGAGCCTCTTGGCCCAGGTGGTGTCGAGTGCGTGCTCGGCGTCGATGAAGGCGGCCACGCCGCCGGCCTTCTGCGCGCTGGCGATCACGTGCAGGGCGAGGGTCGTCTTGCCGGACGATTCAGGCCCGAACAGCTCCGTGACGCGGCCGCGAGGAATCCCCGCGCCGCCGAGCGCGATGTCGAGTGACAGGGCCCCCGTGCCGATGCCCTTGATCTTTGCATAGCAATGCTCGTCCATCTGCATGATGGCGCCTTGGCCGTACTGCTTCTCGATCTGCGCGATCACTCGCTGCAGGGCCGTGTCCTTACCGCCGGCGCCGGTTTCGTGAGCAGTGGATTTCTTCGTTTTAGCCATGCCAAAACCTCCAACTTAATCTCGCCCTTCTGTACGTTTCATCGTAGTGTATAGTTACCCAAACGGGTGTAAATCGGTCC
>CBFDDG010000349.1:0-5372 GCA_965603505.1 uncultured Phycisphaerae bacterium
TGACGATGGATGTTTGGTCGTTCATCTGATTACCTTTGCTCCGCCGAATGGAATCGACCGAGGGGTCAGCCTCCCGCACGTGGCGTATTATCTTCGAAACGGGACATTTTGATGTCCCGGAAGGCTTCGTCAGCCGACACCCGGAAAGTAGCGGTAACCGACCGGAAGTTCTCCGAAATGACACGATAAGTGAAGAGGTACTCCCCAGGTCGCTCCACCCTGGGAATGAAGTCGGTCGAGTCCGCGAACACGTTGAAACGAAGGCCCCTGCGTCCGACCGAGATCGCTTCTCCCAGGGGGACCCAGAAGGCATCGAAGCTTCGCTGAGAGCTTGGCCCGATTATCGCGTTTGGGAATGTGTATCCCGCCCACTTGTGCTCGATGGTTCTAATGTCGATCGGTTCTCTCGTCTGGGCGCGCTCAACTCTCTCCAAGTACACGTAGCAGTTAATCGCCGGTTTGGAACGGTGACGGTTTCTCACATGCACGTGATAGAAGCGCGCAGGGAAGCCCTGCACGTTGCCCTGCACGTCTCGCTCGACCCGATTGGCATCTGACCAGGAAGGCGGCTCTGCCAGCATCGTCAGTTCGTTTTGCCAACCTGGATCCCATCGTCTCACACGGACCTCGTCAGCAACAATGGCAGGCAGATTCTCACGATCGGAGAACGACTTGGCGTTCGCTTGTATGAAGGCGGCGACTCCGTTTAGCTCGACACCCTGTTCCTGAAATGCGATGACTTCCTTGTCAAGGAAGGCAGCAACCGCCAATTCTTGGTGGGAGAACAGAGAACCCCGGTGCTGGTCGCCACCTGCGATTGGTTCTCTCTTGAAATCGATGAAGATGAAGTACTCGGATGCCTCGAGCTGGCGAAATATATTCTCTTTGACACCTTTGAGCGTTTGCTCTGCGACGGCGATATAGGGTTCAAAGCCCATTTCCTTCAACCGCTCCGAAATGCGCTGAGCAATTGCTCTTTCGTCCGTTTTCTTCGACTGGCCGCAGCTCAAAAACACGCGGGCACGTGGGGTACTCACGGCTATCTCCTTTGCCCCGAATGTTACATCCGACATCTCGGCCAGTCTTTTTCGGCACAGCCTCTCACCCGTGGTACATGGGGTACCTCATCAGGCAGCGTGCGTTGGAGCTTACGTGCAAGAACTATCGCGGACAAGCTGGCCATCGCACTCAAGCGACCATGTCCGTGTGCTTGGTGAACCGTGGCTCACCGCAATGAATCGTCGCGATCGACCCTGTGATCAGATGGCGCACGCGCAGACGTTCGAGTACGTCAACGACGTGGCGGAGCAGTTGTGACGGTTCCATGGGAGATTCGTCGGGCGGTTTCCCGAGTTAGACGCGCCTCATCCCAGTCGGGGTGCCGGGCGCGCAGCGAATTGCGGATCATCTGCCGCGCGAAGCGAAACAACCCGTTTGCGATCCGCAACCGCTCCGCACCGGTCTTGGCGCGGAGCACTTCGGCCATCGCGTCGTCGAGCACCTCGATGCGGGGCGGATCGTCCATCAAGTGCATTATACCCGCCGTCGCGACGGGACATCAGCCCATGTGCCTGATGATCGCCTGGCCGAACTCCGAGCACTCCAGCAGCGCTGCGCCTGCTATCAGCCGGTGCAAGTCCTATCTGACTGACGGCTTCGGTGCCGATGGCGACGTACGTGCCATCGATGATCAGCGTCGTTGCCTCAGGCCGACGCTTTCCGGCCGCAGGGCCGCCGTGGCTGAGACACGCGGACCGTGCTCGGCACCACCAGCTCGACCTGGATTTCCTTGTCGCCACAAAGCAGTTCGGCGACTTCCCGAATGTTGGCGGTCACCTCGTTCAGTGTCTTTCCTTGCGTGTGCACGCTGTCATCTTCGAGCGCATGGGCCGCGAGCCAGCCGTCGTCCGTCTGTTCGACGATGACGTGGTAAACCTTCATCGGATGTCTGCCTCGAAGCTGTCCCAGTCGATTCCCAGATTACGGGCGATCCGACGGGTGGTAACGCGGTTGATCTCCTTGTGCCGCGGGACCGGCTCACCGCGATCCCCCGCCCTACCCACAATTGTATGCCGAGAGCCCTCGCGAAGCACGACGATTCCGCGATCTGCCAGCGCCTTGAGCACTTTACGACGCGCGTAGCTCATGCGCCTTCAGCCCATGTGCTTGATGATCGCGTCGGCGAACTGGGAGCACTTAAGCAGTGTGGCACCTTCCATCAGGCGGTGGAAATCGTAGGTGACCGTCTTGGCGGCGATGGCGCCTTCCACGCCTTTGATGATCAGGTCGGCCGCCTCGGTCCAGTCCATGTAGCGCAGCATCAGTTCGCCGGAGAGGACCACCGAGCCGGGATTGACCTTGTCCTGGTTGGCGTACTTGGGTGCGGTACCGTGGGTGGCCTCGAAGATGGCGTGGCCGGACTGGTAGTTGATGTTCCCGCCGGGGGCGATGCCGATGCCGCCGACTTGGGCCGCCAGGGCATCGGAGACGTAGTCGCCGTTGAGGTTCATGGTGGCGATGACGTCGAACTCGTTGGCCCGGGTAAGCACCTGCTGGAGGGTGATGTCGGCGATGGTGTCCCTGACCATCAGCATCTTCTTCCACTTGCCGTCGCCGTGCGTGGACCAGATCGCCGCGAGCGTATCGCGTACCTCTTTGACGACCACGGCCTTCTTCGCGTCGATGAGCATGTCGTAACCCGGCTCGACCATCTTGGCGTTTTCCTCGTCGGTCAGGTCCGGGTTGGCCTCCTTGTTGCCGAGGATCCAGGACTCGCGCTGGGTGACGCACTTGTCGCGGTAGGTCGTCATGGCGACCTGGTAACCCCAGTCGCGGAAGGCGCCCTCGGTGAACTTCATGATGTTGCCCTTGTGCACCATCGCGACGCCCTTGCGGCCATAGCGCAGGGCGTATTCGATCGCGGCCGCGACCAGCCGCTGGGTGCCCTCGCGTGAGACGGGCTTGATGCCGATGCCGCTGGTCTCGGGGAAGCGGATCTTCGTGACGCCCATCTCATCCTGAAGGAAGCGGACGATCTTCTTCGCGTCGGGCGTCTCGGCGGCCCACTCGACACCGGCATAGATGTCCTCGGTGTTCTCGCGGAAGATCACCATATCGACCTTCTCGGGGTTGCGCACCGGGCTGGGCACACCCTTGAACCAGCGGACCGGTCGCAGGCAAACGTAGAGGTCGAGCATTTGGCGGAGGGCGACATTGAGCGAGCGGATGCCGCCGCCGATCGGTGTGGTCAACGGGCCCTTGATGCCGACCAGGTGGTCCTTGAACGCGTTGACCGTCTCATCGGGCAACCAAGTGCCCACCTGGCGGAAGGCCTTCTCACCGGCCAGCACTTCCTTCCATTCGATCTTGCGCTTGCCGCCGTAGGCCTTCGCCACCGCCGCGTCGAACACGCGCACCGATGCCCGCCAGATATCGGGGCCCGTTCCGTCGCCTTCGATGAAGGGGATGATGGGCGTATCGGGCACGTTAAGCCGACCGGCGGTCTTCGTAATCTTCGCGCTCATAGGGGCCTCCTGTCTGGCTCGGCCGGGGCTCGGCCGAGGCGCAAATCCAACACTGTCCAAACAGCCGGAACCTTGGCCCCGGCTGCCGTTCCGATAGTAACGTCCGGCACGTAGCTGTCGGCGAACAAATGACGCCTCCCCTGCCCGGTTGGCGGTCCGCGCGCCAGCGTCGCCGCACCTGATCGTCAGCGTTCGTCTTTGACTTAGGCCGACGCCGACGATATCTTTAATCATAAAGCCCGCTTTGAGCAAGGCAGGTTGGCCGCGGGCGGCTGAAAAAACACCACCTGCGCGGCCGGGGCGCCTGGTGGCGCCGGTCCTGCCCACGGGCCGTTGACACGCGACGGAAATCAGAATCCATGTCGCAGATAATGTCACAGGTCCCGCAGCATCTGCTTCAGCAGCAACAGCGGCTGACGCCCCAGTTGATCCAGGCCATGGATATCCTGCAGCTCAACACGCTGGCGCTGGAGTCGCGCATCGAGCAGGAGATCGACGGGAATCCGGCCCTGGAACTGCTGCCGCCTGAGGACGAGGTTGCCGAGAGCGACCAGGAAGCGGAGACCTCCACCGACGAGCGGCCCGACAGTGAGCAGGCCCTGAAGGTGGCCGAGGGCGACGCCCAGGACTTCGAGCGCCTCGAAACGCTGGTGCGCGAATACGACTGGCTTGACGACGAGCTCGAATACCGCGGGACCAAGTCGCGGGCCAGGCGGCTCGAGGAGGGCGACATCAAGATGGAGGCCATGGCCAACACCGCCGCACGGCCCATCGGCCTCCAGGAATATCTGCTGCAACAGTGGAACCTGACCGACATCGATGACACCACCCGGCAAATCGGGGCCCAAATCATCGACTTCCTCGACGATACCGGTCGGCTGAGCACGCCGTTGGAGCAGATCCCCCAACGCATGCAGCCGGCCCCGACGCTCGAGCAGACGGAGGCGGCCCTGGCCCGGGTCCAGCAGCTCGACCCCCCGGGAATCGGGGCCCGCAACCTGCGAGAGTGCCTGCTGCTGCAATTGGACACATTCCCCGGCGACAACGGGCTGGAACGGCGCATCATCGGCGAGCATCTCGAGGACCTGCAAAAGAACCGTCTGCCGGCGATCGTCAAGGCCCTCGACGTCGATCTGGCCGACGTGAAGAACGCGATCGAAGTGATCTCCCGGCTATCGCTGCACCCCGGCATCGACGTGGTGGACCGCCGGGTCCCCTCGATCGTTCCGGACGTGATCGTCGAGTACAACGAGCAGGAAGATCGCTACGACGTGCGTTTGGCCCGCGGCAACCTGCGCGAGCTGCGCATCTCCCCGGAGTTCCGACAGGCCTTGGAGAAGACCCGCGGCAACAAGCAGGCGCGCGAGTTCATCAAGCAGAAGATCGAGGCGGCTGCCGCCATCATCGACGCGGTCAAGTATCGCCGCCAACGCCTGCTAGAGGTGGCTGAGGCCGTCGTCGAAGCCCAGCGCGACTTCCTCGACCAGGGCGAGCAGCATCTGAAGGTGCTGCGCATGAGTGACCTGGCCGCCCGCTTCGGCTGCGATCCCTCCACCGTCAGCCGCACCGTCGATGAAAAGTGGATTCAAACCCCGCGCGGCATCTTCCCGGTGCGGCGTTTCTTCACCGGCGGCACCGAGTTCGCCAACGGGGAAAGCCTCGGCTGGGACAGCATCAAGGCCAAGGTCCAGCAGATCGTCGATGCCGAGGACAAACGCAAGCCTCTCAGCGACGACCAGATCGTGGCGCAGCTCAAGCTCGCCGGCATCGAGATCAAACGCCGCACGGTCGCCAAGTACCGCGCCCAGCTCGCCATCCCCACCGCCCGCCAACGCCGACAGTATTAGC
>CBFDDG010000350.1:0-5365 GCA_965603505.1 uncultured Phycisphaerae bacterium
ACTTCACCGGCCATGACGAGGCCTTCGCCGCCGGCGAGGGCCAGGCCGATCAACTCCTCCAGCCAAGTCGTGCCGGCCGTCTTGAGGTGCAGGCCGGCGTCGAATTTCCTGAGGGCCGCGTTGATGGAGCCGTAAATGGAGAACTTGTCGCTGCCGGAGTGGATGCTGAGCTTGAGCGTTTCGGGCAGTCCGAACTGGCGGACGGCAAACCGGATCACGGCCAGGTCCTGCTCGAACTCGGCGGCGAACCGGTCCACGTCACCGACATAGTCGACGCCCTTGTTGAATCGTCCGCTGAACTTGGGCGCGACAGTCTGGGCGGGGATGCCCTCGTCGGCGATGGCGGCCAGGATGACGAGCATCTCCGTCGGGGTTTGCGGCGTGTCCGTCTCATCCATGGAAACCTCGGTAATGAAACGACCCGCTCCTTTCGCGCCTTCGATATGCCGGTAGATCCGGCCGGCCTGTTGCATGGCAGTGAGATATTTCGCCGCGATCTCCCGCAACCGGGCCTCGTCGAGCTCGACAGGCCCGTCGATCCCCTCGATATGATGACACCCGCAAAGACCGCCGTGCTTACTGATAAACGCATCGACATCGGCGCGGGGGGCGGGCCGACCGATGAAATCAGCCACGTCCAGCGTGAAGAAGTCGCTCGCGTCGAGGAACGCATCCACGTTGGCCAAGCCGATATGGTCGGCATCCACGAAGTAAGGCCCCTTCCAGCCGCAGGCGGTGGTGGCATCGTCCGCCTCCTTGCGCACGTCCGCCGGCCTGGTGCCGATGATGCTGTGCTCGCGATTCGACTTATTCCAGACGGGCGTGATATCGAGCCCCTGCTGTTTCGCCTGAATCAGGGCGGCCAATTGCGCCTTGCCCTGGTGGCCGAAGCGGTCGCCGATTCCGAATGAGTACTTGCCAAGAATCATGCCTTGCCTCCGAGAGAGATTGGGTCATTGCGTACGACTCGCCATCTCAGCGAGGCCGCTCCAGATGCCGGCGACACCGACAAGGTAGGCTCCCAGGGTCGTGATATCTGCTGCATGCAAGCCGTGCATGATCCCGAGTATCTCGTCTCTCGCGGGCAGTCACCTGCGAAAGACGATCGACGATAGAAAAAAACCCCGCAGCGCATCCTTTCGCCACGGGGCAACGAAAAAGCAAACACAACACAGGGTCACAGGGAAGCCAACCGGCTCCCGTCATTTCGGTTTCCCGATTCTCCCCTCCGGCTCCCCGGGCGCCTCCACAACGACTCCCAGGCGGCCAAGCTCGCCGGCCACATCAGGCTGCCTCGAATTCAACTGGAAACTCCGCACCAGATACGGCTTGGCTGTCGTCGCATCACCCTTGCGGAGATAATAGAAACCTATCTGCTTGTTGGCCTCAGCGGAGTCCGGCGCGACATCGATCGCCTGTTTCAAGGCGCGTAACGCGTATTCATCCAAGCCGACTTGCTCGAACGCGTCCGCCAATCGCAACGTCTCCGTGACGGAAATGGCCGCCTGTCGCAGGTAGCCGCTGGCGAACTGCTCGGCCTTCGACGGATCGCCGCGATCGACGAACATCTTCACCCACCCAGCCTGGGCCGGCTTGAACGCCGGGTCGAATTCCAGCGCCAGATTGTAGTAATAGTCCGCCTTCTCCCAGTTCTGCGACTTGTGATGCAGGCGGGCCAACTCGTAGTGCACCTGGGGATTCTCGAAATTCCTGTTCAGCTCGGCAAGCAGATCCGCCTCGGTCCTCTCGCGCGGCGTCGTCCCCACTCGGCTCGACGGCCCGCTTCCGCCATCACACCCGCACAATGCGAACAGGACGAAAACCAGAAGCGCAGGCGGCAACCATCTGCCTGTCATCGGTTTCACGCCTCTGTGCCTGCCCGTCATCTAACGCCTCCGTATTGCCCCAGCGTTCCATCCTGAAAAACGCGCCTTCTCTTGGAACGACGCGCAGCATTTTGCCAGCCCTCCTGCTAAAATGCAAGCGAAAAAGCGTGGCGAAGTGAAGAAAGTTGAAGTTTTCCCGGACTGAGTGACATCCAGGTCTCTCACGGGCGTTTTTTCTGTATTGCCGTAATAAAAAGGCCGCACGCAGCGACATATGTGCGGACGAGGACACAGAAGCTTATGAGCCGCTCGTCCTTACGAGGTTCGGCAGCCGGGACAAGACGGGGACGTTCCTTGCAAGTGCATGACTGGCAAGTAATTGTGAAGGACTGCGGGCCGCTTGTTTGGCAGACGGCCTACAGGCTGCTCGGCAATCACGCGGACGCCGCCGACTGCTTCCAGGAGGCGTTCCTGGCGGCGCTGGAGGTTTCCGGCCGGCAGCACGTGCGCAATGTGCCGGGTCTGCTGGTGCGGCTTGCCACGACACGCGCCATCGACAGGCTGCGACAGAAGAACCGGCAGGAGAAGCGCCGCAACGACGCGCAGGGCCCGCACGATACGAGCGACAGCAGCCCGGATCCACTCGGCCACGCGCAAACGCAAGAACTGACGTGGCAACTGAGAGAAGCCATCGGACAGTTGCCGCCGCAAGAGGCTAAGGTGTTTTGCCTCAGATACTTAAGTGAGATGAGTTATCGCCAGATTGCCCGGCAGCTCGACATGCGAGTCAATGCCGTCGGTGTAACGCTGCATCGTGCCCGGAGCCGGCTTCGCGAGGCCCTTGGCGCGGCGCAAATCGAGGAAAATGAGGTGCGCAATGGAACGAGATAGAGATCTTCTGGCAGAAGCGATTGTACGGCTCAAGCAGGACGGCCTTGCCGAGCAGGTGCCGAAGGCCGTTATGGAGGAAGCTGCCAGACGGCTTTCTGAGGCTGAATCGAGGATCGGGGCCTCTCGGGGGGCTCGCGCGCCCGTGTTCTCCGGCGGTATGGACCGCAACCGGGCCGGCTTAGCGAGACGAGCGATCAGGCTGGCTCTGGCAGCGGCCGCCGTCCTCATTCTGGGGTACGCCATTGGGAGACTCACGGCGCCGGCGCCGATGGATTTGGATCAACTCCGCGAGGCGCTTGCACCCTCGGTAGCCGCCGTCATCGAACCTGCCATCCGCGAGAGGGTGGTCAGCGAGATCAGGCAGGGCTACCGCGTGGCCTTGGCCGGCACGTATGTTCGCCTGAAAGAGGAACTTACGGCGCAGTACCGCGATGAGTTGAACCGCTACGCCGTCCAGACCCTGGCCACTTCGAATGCCGTGACGAACCAGCTCCTCGCCGAGCTTGTCCAGGCAATCAAGACCGAGCAGGACAAGGATTTGCGCAGCATCGCCCTGGCTCTCCATCGGATCGAAGCCAACCGCCTGCAGGACAAGAAACAACTTGCCACCGGCCTCGAGGCCCTGGCCTACCGGACAGAGGAGGAGCTCCAACGGACCAGGACCGGCTTGGTGCAACTGCTCGTCAACACGTATCCGCATCAGGAAGCCCCGTTGCCTCCGGCTGCGACACACGACCCAAATAACAGGAGCTAATCATGCACACACGAAAGAAGATCTGGGTATGGAACTGCGTTCTGCTTGCCATCGCGCCCGGCCTCAGCGGCTTGGTCTCGGCCCAGGTGATTCCCTCGGCGGAGCCGCAGCCACGGGCGCAGATCGCGGCTGCCCCCGCGCCCGGCACGTCAAAGGCGGGGCCCTATGGCACGGTTTCTTCCACATCCCGATCCTCCGGGCGCAGAAGCCGGGGTAGGGATACATCGCCAGATATGTACGGATCGAGTATCGCCGTGCCCCGACAGGCCCCGTCCGCCGGCTCGGCCAACGCGGTCCTGCTCGTGCCGAGCGGTCAGTCCGCGCGCGGCGACCTGGTCGCTTTGACAGAGGACCTGAACATCATGTGTCGCGTCTTCGACAAATTGCTGGAGCAAGCGGGCCTCAGAGGGTCGGACCCGCGTTCGATCTCCAGGTACTTTCGCTCCGGTGACGAGGGCCGTTGGCTGGGTCAGATGTTCGGCGAACCGTCGGATCGCACAGAATGTCTGTACGTCGAAGGGTACGGCCCATTATTTGTGATGAGCGTCGAGTTTCCGCTGGTGCCGCCGCCCGTCGAGGAACCCGGAGCCGAGCCGAACGAACCGACGGACCCGCTCTGGAATCAGGTCCGGCAGGAGACCTACGCACCGCAGACGGTTGACCGGCCGGAACCGCGCCGCAAGTACAGTCCGCTCAAGGCGCAACAACTCCAAGAAACGCTCAGCCGGGCGTTGAAGCACGCGGCGAACATCCGGGCAGTGGATCAGAGCGCCACGCTGACCGTCGTCGTCAAAGGGCTCGGGGCGAGCGCCTCGTCCTCATCCGCACAGCGGACTCTCGGGGCGCAGCCCCGCTGGGATCCTCGCGGAGGCCTGATCGGCGAGGCGGCTCCGCCGCCGGGCGCGACGTCCATGCTGACCCTGCGCGCCAACATGGAGGACATACATGCCCTCGCATCGCAGCAGATCAGCGACGGCGAGTTTCGCAAGCGTATCGAAGTTATTGAATACTGACAGGACAGCCGTACATCCGGAGACGAATATGAAACGCACACGACTCTATCTGGTTTTGTTTTTGGCGGTGACCGCATCACGCGCTGCCGGACAGCCCTCCACCTCGGCACCGGCTGTATCGCCGGAAGCCCTCGTCACCCAGAACTTGGCCAGGGCGCTTTACGAGAGGTCCTCTGGGATCAGCAGAAATGTTACGGCTCTACCGATGACGGAGCAAGCGGTTCTCGTTGTGCCCACAGCGCGCATGGAGGCCGAGACATTCGTGCAGCTCGGCGAAGATATGAACATCATGTGCCGCGTCATGGACAGGCTGCTGGCGAGCGCCGGCCTGAAGCTGCGCGACTGGCCGCCTTTCGTGCCCCCGGACCAACGGCGCGCGACACGCGGTGTCTACCTGCCGGGCTTCGGGGCGGTCTTGCTCGTGGACGTGGATTTCCCGCTCGTGGCGCCGCCCGAAGACACGCCCGAGCCGGATGTGCAACAGCAGGCCGACACGCTCTGGTCCGAGATCAGACAACAAATGCGCGGCCAACCGGCACCCGCCGACACAGGCCGCGACACCGACAAGGCGGCTGCCTATGATGACCTGAAGCTCGAGAGCCTTAAGAGGACCTTTCTGGCCGCACTCAAACACGCCAGCAACATCCGGGGCCTCGATCCTAACGATCACATCGTCGCCGTGGCCGCCAACGCGCCCCACGCAGCAATCCTGCGGAACCAGGTCTTCGCGACCACTGATGCGCCGTACGGGATGGAGCGCTCGCCCGCCGAGCGATCTTCGCCCCAATTACTGGTCCTGAGGGCGACGAAGTCCCGGGTGGATGCGTATGCCGACGGCACCTTGACGCCGGAGCAGTTCCGCAAGGAAGCAGGTGTGATCA
>CBFDDG010000351.1:0-5359 GCA_965603505.1 uncultured Phycisphaerae bacterium
TGCCATACGTGTCGACCTGGTCATCGAGCCAGGTGATATCTGTACCCCCCACGGGGTTGGTCCACACCCCCTCCGACAGGCCCAGCGTCACGGAGGCATTGGCCGTGCTTACGGCCGCCAGCAGCGACGCCACCACTACTGTGAATATCAAGCGTTTCATACTGTCTCCTCCAAATTGAGTCCGCATAAACTAACGAAGATCGTGACACTTCACGATCACTACCACTGCCTCTTGCTCCGATCACACCTCCTTTCTCGGATACCAAACCACCGCCCATCGAGAATCCCGCCGCAACAGGAACTCGCTTCGGGAGGTGTCCGAGTCACACGGATACGAGCAGCACGTCCATGAAGTCGCCGCTGCCGTTCGATCCGTGCCAACCCTAACATGCCCAAGAACGATTTACTCAATGCCCAGTCTTGTTCTTCCTTTGTCTTGTGTCCTACGGCACGCGCCGGATACGGTTCGGTCGCAACATCGTGATCCATGCCGTACCTTGCACGCAGCCGAAAGAATCCACGGAGTAGGATTGTACCATACAGTCAACGTTTTTTCAAGAAAATAGGCAAATTAGGCATTTTATTTCTAACCCAACTCGGACTCATAGGCAGTATAAACCAAATAGGAAGGCGTGTCTATTAGGGGAAATACCTATTTTTGACAGGGCCAACCCTCCTTCCTGAGCCAGGAATGGGCACACATCCACATGCCCGCCACGATTGGAGAAGGCCAGGATCCCCACGCCGGGGCAAAAGTCCCCATGGATTGGGCCTGTCCAACCCCAAAAAAAACAAAAAAATCCCGGACAAACACGGGCTGCAGGATGGTCTGGCGTCGATGATTGCCAACGAATGCCCCAGGGCGGCCTGGGAGCTACGGGGCACGCCAGAGGTATGTGGCCACGGAATTGCCGGCGATTTTCGCGGTCAGGTGTCCATCGTTCCATTGTATGTCGAACGGGACTGCCTGCCCCCCGCGATTCACCACGACGAGCACGAGAGACCCATCGGGATTCCAAACGGCGCAATTGGGAAAGGACTTCGGCTCGCTGGAATGCACCCGGACGGCGCCGGGGCGGATAAACTTCATGAACTGGCCGTACATGTAATAGTCGAAGCGATAGTCGAGCGTAAGCGCCTCGCTGTTCAGGACAATGCACGTGGGCGAGCAGTCGTGAGGACCGGGATTGGGCTCGCCCTTGTGATCGATAACGGTCACCCACGCATTGTAGCTGCACGCCCAGTTCCGCAGGAACTCGACAATCCGTGCAGCCCCCCGGATCCCAAAAACAGACCCCTCCGAGAAGTAGACACGCTTCTCGGGAAACCGGTCGTGCAGCGCAGTCATCGCCGACGGGCGGCCTTCGTAGTGATGAAAGGCCGTTCCCTCGACGTAGCGGGAAGCTCCGACGTCGCTGAGAATCGTGGCGGGAAACTCCGGGCTGTTGAAATTGTGGTCATAGCACCAGATCTTCGTGGAGATCCCTCTGGCCTTGAATTCCGGTCCTATGTGGTCTCGAATAAAGTCTCGCTGCTGTCCGGCGGTCCAACGACACGTCGGGTAGGTGCTCGGGGCATACTGCGGCTCGTTCTGCAGGGTGACGGCGTGGATCGGGATCCCCTCCGCCTCATACGCCTCGATGAACTTCGTGAAGTATCGTGCGAGGGCGGCGAAATGCTGCGGATCGATTCGGCCGCCGCACAGCGCATCGTTCGTCTTCATCCAGCCGGGCGGACTCCACGGCGAAGCGAAGAACTTCACGTGCGCGTTCTTCCGCAGCGCCAGCTTGAGAATCGGCAACACGTATTGCCTGTCTTTGGCGATGGACAAGCTCTGCATTTCAGGATCAGTCTGCCCGTGCGGCAGGTCGTCGTAGCTGTACCACGCGGAGGCGGTGAAGTCCGGCGTGCCCATACAGATTCGCATCAGGCTCATGCCGATCCCCTTCTCCGAATCGACCAGACTCTCAACCACCTTCTCCTGCTGTTCCGGCGGCAACCGGCTGATATTGTAGCAGGTGCTGTGCTCCAGAGATGAGCCGAGGCCGACAATGGTTTGAAACGTGCGGGTCGGGTCCACTTCGATGATCGTCTTCGCACGGCTCGGCCCCGGCGTGAAGCTCAGCGGGGCTTGAGCGGACAGCTTCTCGCTCATGTCGCTGGAGGACATCCACCACTGAACGGCCGGTCCGGCCGGCGCCGCGTGCCCCAACCCAAGCGGAAACACAAGAACGACGGCCACCACAAAACGGAACGGCACCGCGCAAGATGAGTCATATTCGCTACGTCGAATCATGTTCCATTCCCCGTCGCGAGGACTGACGGTGGCCAAGAGGCATCAGCCAGTCCCCCGATATGGCCGGCATCTTCATTACTGCTGCCGCCTTCCGCCACCCGGCGTATAGCCCCCCGCCCCTTCCATATTGCCACGAGAACAAGCTACGATCCTGCATCCTGCCGAGCTGACTGCGCACATCGCCCAACCTTTCACGTTCGGTCGTGGCTGAATCCAGATCATACGCCGATACGCGAGCCAGCGAAAGCTGGATTTCCGCTGCTTCTGGTGACAGCCGGTATGCTCAGCCAATGCGCAGGGTGAACGAGTCTGCGGCCTCGGTGTCTGGGCGGATGTGCCAAGCGATTCGGGTGAGTCTCCGCAGAAAGCGCTCGTCGTGACTGACCAGAAGCAGGCTGCATGGGCAGTCGGCCAGGGCAGCCTCCAGGGCCTCGATGGACGGCAGATCCATGTGGTTGGTCGGCTCGTCCATGATGATGATGTGGGGGGTGCGGACCATGCCCAACGCCAGCACGAGCTTCCGCGTCTCGCCCGGACTTGGTTCGGCACTGGCGAGGAGTCGGTCCGGTCGGGAGCCCAGGCGACTGACAATGGTCATCAGGTGACCGAGTTGGCTCCCAGCTAATTGACGGGCCCGATCCAGCAGGTCTCGTGACCGGCCAGCGTCGATCTCCTGCGGCACGTAGGTCAGTTGTTCCGGGGGTACGTCCAGGGCCCCAACGAGCCGCCGCACAAGGGTGCTCTTGCCCGAGCCATTGGCCCCCGTCAGGGCGATGCGATCCGTCGGTCGGATTGTCAGATCCGGATACCGGAGCTGCCTGCGCCGGCCCAGAGCGATGGAACCGGCCGGCAACTCAACAAGCGTGTTTCGCTTCGATGTTGAGCCAGGCAGCCATATACCCAACTCGTACTCCTTCTTGCCGCGCGTCGTTTCGGACTTGCGCCGGGCTCGCGCCAGTTGCCCGCTGAGTTGCCGGCGGAGTCTGCCGCCGACCCCATCTTTTCCACTGACGCGGGCACGATTCTTCTTCTCTCGTGCGTCATGGTCTTTGATCGCCAGGCCCCGCTTCGAACGCCGTCGCTGGGCCTGTGCGGCCAGCTGTTGTCTCCGCGTGGCTTCCCGCTTGATTCTCTTGTACGCCCGCTTGTCTTGCTCATGCTGCCTGCGCGCGGCCTGCCCGTCGATCTCGGCAATCTCCATGCCCTTCGTGACACCGCCCGGACGGACGGTTACATCCGGGGGATCGACGAAGACACACTGCCCGCACAGCGAGTCGAGCAAATCTCGGTCGTGGCTGACCAAGAGCCCCACTTTTTCGAAGGAGCGTAGCGAGGCAGCCAGGACGTTTCGCGCGTAGGCATCGAGATGATTCGTCGGCTCGTCGATTGCCAGGACATCGGGCTCCAGCCAAAGGGCGACTGCAATTTGCGCTCGCTTACGCTCACCCTGTGAGAGCGTTCCCCAGCGGCCGAGCCAGTCCGGCTCGACCCCCAGCATCTCGCGGATGTTCCGCGCGGATTTCGCTTCGGCGTCAATAAGATCCTGTAATTGGCTCGGCATGTCATCGGCGCGTTGTGGGCAATAAACGGCCAGGGGGGGAGCCTCGACCACTCCGCTATCCGGCTCCAACTGTCCCGCCGCCAGTCTCAACAGCGTGGTCTTCCCCGCTCCGTTGGCCCCAACGACGCCTGACCAGCCGCAGGGAACGTGCAGGCAAAGATCGGAGAACAGAGGTTCTGCTGCTGATGGATACGCAAATGTCACGTTGTGGAATCGGACAAATAACCTGCTCATGGCCTCGTTCGCAACTGTCCGGCGAGTACGCACACAGCGATGCGACTATCGCCGGAGGGGTAGCCCTCTCTCGGGCAGTCTCATTGAACAACGGCTCGACGGTATTCGTGTAATTCCGCATCGATATGGCTCCTCTGCATCAGACTGAATTCAATTCGTTTGTAGGCAATCCGGGGAAGCATGTCAAGTCGTTTTCTCGGAACACCGTGCCCGGCCCGAAGTCTCCTGAGCACGGCGTCCCGGGAATCCGGATCATTGCGGCGGGGCGGGGCGGCTCTTGGCCCTTCTCACCCTGGCTTTCTTGGCCGTCTCGCGCCCTCTTTCCCCGGCGGGAGTGCGTTTCTTCCCGCCTGTCCTTCCGACCTTCTTCCCTTCCTTCTTCACCTTCTCCTGCCACAGCGCATGGACCTCCGCCCTGCGCTGCGGGGGCCATTCCCGGGGGAAGTTCACCCGGGCAAACTCGCCGCATTCTTCGACCGCCGCACGGTCATAGGCTCGGGCCGCCTCGACCTCATCGTCGAAGAAGCCGAGCCAGCGATGGTTGCCGCCGAAGTCGCATTGGGCGAAGAGCTTGCCGCGCCGCTTGCTGTAGGAGACGCCTTTGAAGCGAGAGTATGCACCATGTTGCTTCTGCATGTTGCCCTGGTTCTCCTGGCGCGTGCAGACGCGGAGGTTGAACCGGCAGTTGTTGGCCTTGTTGCCGTCGGCATGGTCCACCACCATCCCCTTGGGTGCTTGCATGATCTGACGGTGCATGAAGATCTGCCCGCCCCTGACAGACCGTGCGGGGTATCCGCCGCTGGCTATGTGCCAGTTCCACTGGCTGAGCCACTCGTAGTCGGCGGCGTCCACGTAGGCGTAGGAGCCCTCGGCCAGGGGAATCAGCCGGACGTCGCCGGTGGGTGCAACGGGCTTGGGCCGGTAGTTCCGGCAAGGAACGCCGGGGACCTCGTGCAACTGGCCGGGCCACTGCGGGTGGTTGGCGCACCTCGGAAGGATCGGCTCGCCCATCCACATCAGCCGCAGCCACAACTCCGGATCGCAGACGCAATAGACGCAATTGTTGCAACTCGGTCCAGCCATGATTCCTCCCTTCCATTTACTCCCGGGCCGGCGACAACATCCCGGCCGACCATAGATCGCTGTATATAGATTGTGATAAATAATACAAGTTAGAATGTTATGTGTCAACAACAATTCTGTCGTTATTTCACTTGTCTCGCATAAGTCGTTGCCGACAAGGGAATAAGGACCTCATTTTTTGTCGC
>CBFDDG010000352.1:0-5343 GCA_965603505.1 uncultured Phycisphaerae bacterium
GCGCGAATCCGCTCGGCATCGCCTATGGTTCGCAAGCTGAATATCCGGGCGTCCTCGATCCCGGGCAAGCGGGGCCGAACCGGCGCCGCCCCGGGCGAAAGGACCAGTTTCTCATACCGCAGCGGGTAGGTCTGACCCGATTGGTGGTCCCGCACCTCAACGGTCTTTCGCTGCCGGTCGATAGCCATCACTTCGTGACGGACACGAACGTCAATACGGAAGCGTTGCGACAAGCGGTCCGGTGTGGTGATGAGAAGCTTGTCGCGGTCGTGGATTTCTCCGCTGATGAAGTACGGAAGGCCGCAGTTGGCGAAGGATACGTGCTTCCCTCGCTCCAACATCACGATGGCAGCGGATTCGTCCAGGCGGCGCAGGCGGGCTGCGCACGATGCCCCGCCGGCAACGCCACCGACAATAACAATGGTTCGGTCCGGCCGTTGCTGATTGCACCCCGTCATCCGGTCACTCCTGCTGTTGGATGCTTGGGCATTTTCGCGGCCGCCGGCTTACCGGCTCTCTCGATCCCGTGGCTCCAGCAACGAGCGAATGGCCGCGTCGAACTCCCTGGCCGGGTCGTCACCCGCGGCCGCAATCACTCCCAGCGTCTGTTCAATCACCTTCTTCTGCTTGTTGAAGTAACGCCCGGTGCGGTTCATGAACGCCGCTCGCTCCGAGGGCTCCTCGAAGTGGTCGAGCAGGCCGCGCACCCATTGGAGGTTCGCGGCCACGTCCTGAGGGATCCTTTCGCCATCGTGTCGAACCGCGTCGTGCGGGCACACGTCGTGACATCGCCCGCACCGGACGCATGCGGCCTCGTCGATGGCAGCAACGTCGTCGCTGTCCAACTGGATGGCGCCGACGGGACATTCCTCAACACAGACCCCGCAGCCTTCGCACATCTCTTGATTCACCCATGGCATAAACGAACTCCTTAGTGGCTCACGCGGCCTCCTCCGGCGGCTGATAGCCCCTCGCCCAGAGCACCTGTTGCTGCTCGACCAGGCGAGTTTGGATGTCCGCGAATCCCGCGTCCACCAGGAGGCGCTTCACCTCCTCAGGCCGGTAGTAGTCTTCATTCCACAGCTTCTGGGCCAGTGACCCCCTGGGGAAGTCCACGATCAGCACCTCGCCTCCAGGCCGAAGCACCCGTCGGGCTTCGGCCAGGATCGAGTCGGGATGGCCCATCTCGTGCAGAGCCCACATCATGACCACGGCATCCACCGAGCGGTCTGCGACAAACTCAAGCCGGGCCGCATCCCGTCGGATGCAACGAAATCGTACGCCGTTCCGCGAAACGCGCCGCCGCGGAAAGCTCCCGGAGCCGATATCCACGCCCGTTACCTGCTGCTGATAGGTCTCCGCCAGGTATCGCACGAGGTCACACGAGCCACAGCCGACGTCGAGCACGCGCCCAGCCAGGCGGAGCTCTTTCCCGATCCGCCTGTGCAGGCTGGGTTTGATCTCCTCGTAGATGTTCTTCAAAGCACGTTGTGCAGGCATACGCTGTCAGACGCCTCCTTACGTGCACTAGGAAAGCGGGCACGTTCCCGTCGGGCAGCTCGAAGTGCTTGAAGAAGAGCTGCCGGACTTGGCGGCGAAGGTGGAGAAGATCTTCTCCGTTGCCTTCGAGCGGCACTCTTCGCAGGCATGCGGCTTCCGGTTGTCTGGCTTTTCAAGGAACGCGGTGACGTGCCCGCATTTCCTGCAACGATATTCAAAGATCGGCATAGCGTCTCTCCTTGCTGTCCTGACTGAAGTACTTCTCTCGCCACCAGCACCAGTAGCCCCAAGGGTTGGCCCATCCGAGCGGCCGGCCCATTCAGCAGCACGGTCCCTGAATCTGCCGGGGCTTCGATAGCGTACGTGACGATCCGCGAAGCGTTGTTCAAGGTCAGAACGTGTAGCTGCTCTCCAGGCAGCATGTCGGCCGCATCCAGCAGCGTCCGATCAATGGTGATGCTGCCTCCGTACTCCAGTTCCGTTTCGGTCAAGCGGTTCGCCGCCGCCGGTTCGCAGTCGTTCAGCTTCCGATCCAGCGTCATGCCGCTGAATGGATTGACGAACTCAGCCATTCTCCTGCTCCTGCTCATTGCGGGCCTCGCCGTGTGGCCGTACGTATTCACCCCGCTCGGCATTGTGTAGGGCCAGCGCCTCAGCACACTTCCGCAGAAGGCTTCTCAGACGTCCAAGAGAGACTCCGTGGGGCTCCAGCGGCAGCTTGGCCCAATCACAGATGCGGAGGATCCTCTCCGGATCCCTGCGCGACAACTCTTCGAAGTAGCCCACCCCATCCAGGACGATGCCCTTATCGTTCACTGGGAACGTCTCGTTCGCCTTCCCCACGTCCCAGTCCTTGAAGATGAAGTCCCAGTGCTCGATCCAACCGGGTGTGAACCAGTACACCTTCCCGCCTTTGGCTATACGCTCTCGCTCCTCGCTACTGGCCAGCATGTCCACGCAGGTCTTGGCTCGAACCCGCGCCACACGAGGGCCGAATCTCGCCACCAGGCTGTCGGTGTCCGTGCTCGTCTCGAAATCGAAATAGCATGACTCGCCATACACAACGATAACCGGTTCGGAGTTGCCACAGGCCTTCTCCAGCCGTCGGGTTAGTTGCTCCTCGAGCTTTCGCGGCCATTCGTGCAGGCCCGGCGCGGTGAAGAGCAGCCGATCTCCATCGAGGAGGCCCTCTTCGGCTAGTTTCCGGATCTCGCGCCGCATCGTCCCGCAAGCCACAATCTTACACTGTCGAAGCAAGAGATCGGCTTGGTCATCAGACATCATTGCGTTCCCTCGGGCGATCCGTTACTGTCCGCAACTCGGACAACAGACTCGATGAAATCGATGCTTCGGATGTCTCCAGCAAGCTGCTTGACAGTCCCGGTAAGGTCAACCACCCGAAGTCCTGAGGGCGTCAGGTCTATCCGCGCCACATCGATCAGGGGCTGTCGGTCTTTGCTCTCTCTGCCGGTAATGAACTCTACTCGGGCCAGGCACATAGCGGTTCTCCCATGTCATCCGTCTCTCCGCCCTGGGCTCACTCCCGCCACGATGGCGTCCGCGAGGGAGGGAAGCGCAAGCCCTTCGCACGCGGGGGCGACGGCCGAACCCTCGATCGCCGACTGGAGCAATTCCTGGCGGAAAGGCAAGGCAGCCAGCGTCGACACTCCCCGGCGGCTCAAGGCCTCGGCGAGTTGCGTGGCTACCGTGTCCGTGTTGATCTTGTTCAAGATGGCTCCCGCGAACGAGGCTCCTGCACCGGAGGCCAAGTCTTTGACGCGTTCAGCAAGACCTACTGATTCCAGGGACGGTTCGACCACGACGACGACCGCATCAACGCTGGTTTCCACGCCGCGGCCGAAATGCTCCACCCCGGCTTCCATGTCCACGACGGCGACTTCGTGGTCGCCGATCCGCAGCTTTTTCAGGAATTCGCGGCAAAGCACCCCCATAGGGCAGGCACAACCCTCGAGTGCCTGATGGATTTTCCCGATGCACGCCAGGCTCAGGCCTGCGGTCCGGCGGACGTGATCCGCAGGCAAGTCGTCTGGGCGGATTTCCTCACGTGCCAGCAAGGGGGTTTCCTGGTAATCGCCCTCTGCGACGAACGCGGCGCGCAGTGCTCGCTGGACGTTCTTCTTGCCGCCGGCGAGCTGCATGAGCGGAACGGGGGGCGTCTCGAAGCCAAGCATCCAATACAATCCCTCGTTAGACTCGTCAGAGTCGACGACCAAGACCTTCTCGCCCCTGCGCTGGAACTCAGCCGCGATCAGCGCAACGACGGTGGACTTGCCACTGCCGCCCTTGCCACAGATGCATATCTTCATCAGTTCACCTAGGTTCGCCTCGGCGAGTCCGTGTGGCCGAACAGGCGCTGTTGCTCACGGACGCCCCGAGCCACCTCTCGCACGCATGTGCAGTCGCCAGGGCATTCCATCGATCGGATCCGCTGCCCGTCCACTTGCCGGAGCGGACGACGCACCAGGTAGTCCCTGAGCCTGGCGGCTACATCCTGACACTCGGGCATCTCTACGATGTCGAACGACTCGAACCGCATCCGACCGCTTAGGTCGCTGAGCGAGAAACGGATGCTGTCATAGCATTCGTTCATTGCGCGTACTCCGCTGCCGTTGTTTCAGCCCATGGAGATTGCCTCGTTCGGGCATTCGTTCACGCACAAGCCGCACGCCGTGCAAGTTCGCTCATCAATGATCGCCACGCCGTTCTCCAGGGAGATCGCCTCAACCGAGCAGATGTCGACACAGATGCCGCATCCCGTGCATTTCTCTGCCTCTACTTTGGCCACCACGGTCCTGGTCTTCCCTTCTTGCTCCAGTTGCCGGATTCGTTCGTAAGTCTGCTGCGTCTGCCGAGCCATCTCCTCGGCCTGCTGTCTGAGCATTGTCAGTTCGTTATTCGTGTTCAAAGATGCGGGTATCGCCTGTGACATCGGAACGGCCCCTTGCGGCAAGGCCGCCCCCATGCCCCCGCCCATGTCGCCGCCCCCGACGGCGATACCGCGTCCTCGGCCACCGCCCCGTCCCATTCCCATCCCATCGCCACCACCTTGGCCCATGCCGCTGCCTCGACCCATTCCCCCGCCCATTCCTCGGCCGCCGCCTCGTCCCATGCCCATCCCACCGCCGCCGCCTTGGCCCATGCCGCGCCCGCCACCCCGGCCTCGGCCCATGCCTTGTCCGCCGCCTCCCATGCCCATTTGCGGGCCAGCCACTGGCGGCTGCTGAGGTGGCATTGACATCTCCTGGGGTGGGCTCGGCGCCCCGCCCAGGCCGAACTTGCCGGGGACACTGGGCTCGGAAGCGGCATTCAATTGACCGGCCTTGAATTGCTCAACGACGTCCGCCACCGTGCCGCCGCACCCGACAATCACGGCGATGCCGGCGGCGGCGAGCGTCTGGTAGGCGTTCGGGCCGCAGTTGCCCGTCAGCACCGTCTGGACGCCTTTGTCCGCCATCAGTTGGGCCGACTGGATTCCGGCGCCTCCGCCAAGCGAGACGCTCTGGTTCTCCACGGCCTCGAAGCTCGCGTCGTCCGTCTCCACCACGAGGAAGTACGGGCAGCGCCCGAAGCGCGGGTCCATCCTCGCGTCCAACGAAGGCTCCGTCGCTGTCACTGCTATCTTCATGGCCGTCCCTTTCAGCCGATCAGCACGCCGGCGCGGCGGCTGCTCTGCCCGCCGCCCCGGTCAGGGACCCCGAAGCGCCACACGGCGCGTCTGGGGCCTCTCTCGCGACGATATGCTCCCGGCTACTGGCTTTTCTTGGGGGTCTTGGCCTCGAGTTCCTGGATCCGCTTGCGTATGCCGTCCAGCGCGTCCTCGAA
>CBFDDG010000353.1:0-5317 GCA_965603505.1 uncultured Phycisphaerae bacterium
TGCGGCCGAGGGCGTGGAACATCGCGAGGAGGTTCTCGGTGGGTGTGTTGCACTGGATGTTGTGGATCGTGTTGAAGACGAAGCCGTTCTTCTGACGGAAGATTCTGACCCTCTCGACGACCTGCCGGCGGACCTCGTCGGGGGTGCCGAAGGGGAGGGTCTGCTGCGTGTCCACGCCGCCGCCCCAGAAGACGATGCGGTCGCCGAACGTATCGACCAGGTGCTGCGGGTCCATTCCCCGGGCGGAGGTCTGGACGGGGTTGAGGACGTCGTAGCCCGCCTCGATGAACCCGTCGATCAGCGGCTCGCACCCGCCGCAGCAGTGCTTCATCGTCTTCCACTTCGTGTGGGCGTGGACCCAGTCGTTGACCTTCCTGGCGTGGGGCAGGTACAGCTCGCGGTAGGTGTCGGGCGAACAGAACAGACTGTTTTGGGAGGCCAGGTCGGTGCCGTCCATGAAGACGACGTGGACCTTGTCGCCGACGGCTTGGTGGATTCGCTTGAGGTTCTCGATGGCGATCTCGGCCTGGCGGGCGAACACCTCCTCGATGTATCGGCGGCGGGTCACCGTGCTGATGTACCATTCTTCGATATCGCGGATGCCTTTGGGGTCCTTCATCCAGGGCCCCGGGACCAGGGCGATATCGCCGAACGCGGTCCCCGGAAAACCGGCGGCGATGGCCAGATCGGTGTCATTGTATAGATGGTTCGCCTGCTGCTCGTAGTACCGCAGGTCCTCCTCCAGGATGGGCTGGAATTCCTCGAGGTTGTCCGCCGGGTCCAGCTTCGCGTCGTCGATCGGCGGCTGGCGGATAATCGAATCGAAGTAGAATCCGCCCTTGGGCATGCGGGCCGAAGGGCGGGCCGACCTATCCCCTTCGGGGTACATCAGGATATCGCCGTTGGGCTCGGGATCGGTGTTAAACTCAGCCGGGACAAGGACATCCGTTCCGTCGAAGGTGCGCCAGGGCTTCCAGCCCGCGTTCTCGAAACCGAACATATTTTTCGGGTTGGCCAGATGGACGACGTCGATTCCAAGCGCCTGGCGCAGGTCGGCGGCGATCTCGCCGAGCATCTGGTAGGGCTCGGTGACTTTCACTCGCTCGCCCGGCTCCGCCAGGCCCAGTGCCCGCCGCAGCTTGGCGATGACGCTGACGTGCGCGCCGGAACACGGCGTGCCGCCTAAATCGACGGGAATGCGGTCCGGCGGCCTGTGCTCAAGGGCGAGGAGGACCCGTTCACGGCCCGTATGGGTGTTCCTGCCAGAGGTGGAATTCATGGCCTGCTCCTGGATAGCCCCAAAATGCCTTCTTCCGAGCGCGCTGCCCGGGGTGGGCCCGCACGCCATGCAGGGGGATTGTAACGAGTGGTCCCGAGGGATGAAACGCTATTTTTGACGCTTGGCGGGGCAAATTCCGGATCGCGCTTGACAGCGGCCGAACATGCCATTATAATTAAGTCGGTGTTAGAGCAAGCTTTGCGCCGTTCTACCGAACGAGGGCACAACCAGATTACGCCCGGACGGGTGCGAAAGCAGCGCAGCGGTTCCGGTATGTTTTAGAAAAGGGGAAACGATGAAAAGCATGACGGCTCCAGAAAATAGGAAAAAGCACCGCAAGGGTTCGACCTTGCGTCTTTTTGCATTGGCTGTTGCTGTGTGTATGTTGGCGCTGCTGCTCAGTGGTTGTTGGGACCATCCGGGCGAGACTGCAGCCGAAGTGAACAGAAGACATCAGCGAACCGTGCGTCTTAACCACCAGATGTTACGTGACGATATTGACAGAGCGCTGTTGCTGGACAAGCCGAGCACGCTGACGGACAAGAGAATCCCGTAGCCGGGGGTCAAGTCCGGCGACGCTGGACCCACGGAAGGGGTTTGCACAGGTGGAGACATTTGTAGACTATTTCAACCGCGTCGCACACTACGAATGGTCGGTTGTCTTGGTCGAACTGCTTCTGATTGGCCTGGTCGTCTGGTGGGTGGTGGATTTCCTCGAGGGCACACGCGGCGAGAGGCTGTTCCGGGGTGTCATCTTCATTCTCGTAGCGGGGGTCCTGATCCTTAATCTGCTCGTCGAGCGGCTTCCCTTCGATCGACTCCAGTACCTGTACAAGGGATTCCTGATCGCGGTTCTCATCGTGGCGGTCGCGGGATTCCAGCCTGAGATCCGGCGCGTCCTTATGCAGATCGGACAACCGAGGATATGGACGAGCTCGGCGCATCAACTCTCGCGGACGGTGGAGGAACTGGTCACCGCCGTGACCGAACTCTCGGCCGCCCGCATCGGGGCGATCATCGTCCTTGAGCGGCAGGTGGCGTTAGGGGAATTCATCGAGACGGGCGAGCGCATCGACGCCCGCGTTACGTCCGACCTTCTGAAGACGATTTTCTATCCGGGCACGACGCTGCACGACATGGCCGTCGTCATACGGGGCGACAGAATCATCGCCGCCAGGGTGCAATTACCGCTGGCGGAGGCCGGCAGCATCCCCGGCGTGGAGCTGGGCTCGCGCCACAGGGCGGCCGTCGGTATCACCACCGGGTCCGACGCCTTGTGCCTGGTGGTGAGCGAGGAGACGGGCGCCGTCTCCGTGGCACGAAACGGCGAGTTGACCCGGAATGTCACGCAATCCCAGGTTCGGTCGCACTTAGCCGTCACCGGGGCCGGCGAGCACCTGCCCTTCATGGGGCGGCTGCTCAAACGCCGCACAGGATAACGAACCATGTTCAAACGAACAAAGCTGGGCAAGGTGTCGATTGTGATCTTCCTGACGGCCCTGATCTGGGTCTATGCCGATCTCGCGCAGGATGAGCGGCTGAGTCTGACCAATGTGGTGATCGAAGTGGCGAAACCCAGCGATCCGGCGCTGTGGGTTAGTTTTGTCGTGGAGGAGATGGCGCCGAACCTGCGGACGTCCGTGGTTCTCGATACGGTCGTCTTGAAGGGCCCCGCCTCCCGGATCACGGAAGTGGAGCGCAGGAAGAACAAGGGCATGCTCGCCCTGGATCTCTACCTCGTACCGGAGCAGGCGAGGCTGAAGGAAGCCGGGGAGCACACTCTGGACGTGTTGGATTTCCTCAAGCGCAATGACGAGATTCGCCAGCTCGGTCTGACCGTCGAAGACTGCGAACCGCTCACGCTGAAGGTCCGGGTCCGGAAGCTTGACAAGGCCTCCGTGGCCGTTCAGTGTGTCGGAATCGACCCGTCCCTCGAGGTGGGGACGCTCGAACCGTCTACGGTGGAGGCTTACGTGCCAGAAGATGGGGCGCTGAAGGCAACGATCCGCCTGACGCCGGAGGAGCAGAACCAGGCAAAGAATGCGCCGGTGGAGAAGACCCCGTATATCGAACTCGTCCCAGGCCAGCGGCGGGACGTCTCCACGAAAGTGAAAGTCACACTGACTGCCGCGCAGAATGTGCTTGCCGCCGACAGTGTTCCCGCCACGCTCGGCTTCTGCTTCAGTCCAAACCTGCAGGGCAAGTACCGGGTCGTTCTGGAGAACGATCCCACGGAGTTAGCCAGGGTGCTGATCAGAGCCACCCCCTTGGCCCGCCAGGCGTATCGGGAGGGTTCCTACCAGATCCTCCTGTACATCGATGACCGGGACCGGCAGGCCACCGAGCCCATCCGCAGGGAGGTCGTGTTCAGCTTTCCGGAGGAGTACGTGCGAAGAGACGAAATCAGGGCGGATCAGCCCGCCCCTATCGCCCGCTTCACCCTGGAACCGATCCCTGAGGCAAACACAGAGATCTCCGGGCTCTAGTACCGCACTTCAGAAATCGTGCGACTATCAGATTGCTTCGCTTCGCTCGCAATGACATGCAATGGCCTGTTTATGTCATTGCGAGGAGCGCAGCGACGAAGCAATCTCTACCCCGGATAGTCGCGGAACTTGCGAAATGCGGTACGAGCGCCCGGCACGCCCACAGAGCATCGCATCGATTCAGCGTTTTTTCGCCGATGTTTTCCGGCCCGATCTCTTCTCGTTCTTATGGGAGCGTGCAAACAGCCGGATCGGGACCTCGGAAACGGGCAGCAGCGTCTGGAGCCGGTTCACGATGTACCGAAGGTAGCTCTCGTCAAACAGCTTCGGGTTGTTCACGAACATAAGAATCGTGACGGGATTGACCGCGATCTGGGTGGCGTAGTAGATCTTCGGCCAGACGCTCGTCTTCCTGCGGGCGCCCGTCTGCTCCGTCTTGATGATCTCGCAGCCCTTGTTGAGTCTGCCCGTTGTGATCCATGTGTTCGCCTGTTTGAACAGCTCGGTGGACAGATCCACGGTGCTCTGGACGTTTTTGCCGGCCGTCGCCGTGGTGAAGGAAATCGGGGCGTGCTTGAGAACGGGCAGCGTGGCCGTCAGATACTCCTCGTAATCGCCCGTGGCGGCCACGTCCTTGGCCAGGTCCCACTTGTTGACGACGAGGATGCAGCTCTTGTACTCCTGGGCGATCAGATGGGCGAGCTTCTTGTCGACTTGCGAGATCGGCACGGTCGCATCGATCAGAAACCAGACCACGTCGGCGCGACTGATCGAGCGCGTCGCTCGAACGCTACTGTAGAACTCGATGCTGTCGGCCATCTTGCCCTTCTTGCGGACGCCGGCCGTGTCGACGAAGATCAGAGTCCTGCCGTCCTTTTCAATTCGCACGTCGATCGCGTCGCGCGTCGTGCCGGGCACCTCGCTGACGATGACCCGCTCGCTGCCGGCGATGGCGTTGACCATGCTGCTCTTGCCCACGTTGCGCTTGCCTACGATCGCGATCCTCATCACCGGCTCGGGCGGCGCGCCGCTATGCTCCAGGTCCTCGATTCGCTCGAAGATGCGGTCGAGCAGGTCGGCTTTGTTGAGGTTGTTCTGGGCGGACACGCAAAGGAATTCGCCGAAGCCAAGCCGGGTGAACTCTCCGGCGGTGGGAAACAGCTTGGCGCTGTCGGCCTTGTTCGCCACGCCGATCACGTCGAGGTCCGCCCGCCGGCGGAGCATCTGTGCGATTTGCTTGTCGAGAGGGGTCACGCCGTCGCGGATGTCGACCACGAAGAGCACGAGGTTCGCCGACTCGACCGCCTGGAGGATTTGCCTCTCGATATGGTCGCTGAGCTCGTCGGAATCGACGATGCCGTAGCCGCCGGTATCGACGAGCTCGAAGTACCGGTCGTTGCGGCCGATGAACGTGCTGACGCGGTCCCGCGTCACGCCGGCGGTCGGCTCGACGATACTGATCATCTCCCCGGCCAGTGCATTGAGCAGGCTGCTCTTGCCCACGTTCGGCCGACCCACAATCGCGACTACCGGTAATCCCATAGTGATCCAA
>CBFDDG010000354.1:0-5297 GCA_965603505.1 uncultured Phycisphaerae bacterium
CCGACGATATCGACGCCGCGGACCAACTCGTCCGGTCGCCCGTCGGCGTACACCTTGTAGACGACGACTGGCAGAACCTTGAAGGACTGCGGTCCCCTACGCCCCGTACCGGTAAAGCCGCCGGTGATGTCCTCGAAGAGCAGCCCGTACGGCTTGTCCTGCTTCCGGCACTCTTCGATGAGCAGTCGTTTGAGCTCATCGAAGCTGACCGCCTTGCTCGACTCGATGATCAGATTGCCCTGCCGGGAGACGACATCGTAGCCCGGTTGACGCCGCCCGTGCCCGTTCGAGGCGGGGAAACCTTCCAGCGGCGAGCGCGCCATCAGGAACCTCCGCAGCACGCCGTTCTCGACCAGCTTGACGTTGCTGGGGGCCACGCCTTCGTCGTCGAACTTGTAGTGGCCGCGCAGGTCCTCGCCGTCGAACTCGGTCACAGTCGGATCATCGCGCACGCTGACGAAGTCCGGCAGGATCTCCTCGCCGACCTTCTTGGCGAAGGTCTGGCCCTCCTCGACGTCCTTCTGGCGGTGTCCTTCGATGCGGTGCCCGAAGATCTCGTGGAAGAAGACACCGCTGGCCCGGTTCATCAGAATGGCCGGCCCGATGTAGGGCTCGACGAACGAGGCTTCGCGCAGGGCCAGGACCTGCTTGATGACCTTCTTCATCCCCGCGGCCATTTCCTGCTCGCTGGGCAGCTTGTCTTCGCTGCAGGCGTTGAAGATGTGCGTCTGACTGAGCTCCATGCCGTCTTCGGCCTTGGTGCTGGCGCTCACCATGACGCGCAGGTACTTCAGTCCGTGCTGCAGCCGGGTGCCCTCGCTGCTGACCATGTAGCGGTTGTCGGCCGCGGCGCTCAGCGACACCGACGAGTTGTAGATCAGCGGGTATTCGCGGCCGATTCTGGAGACGTTGCGGATCCGCTCCACCCAAGCCGCGTGATCGAGGTTCAACGACGCCTGCGGCTCGCTGTGGATGTTCGGCTGCTCGCGGGTGAAGTCGCCCGACTTGTCCTCCTCCTCGACCTGGGTCTTGAGGTTAGTCAGCACTCGCTGGTATTTCCTGGCGGCGGCCTTGAGCTTCGTGTCCGTCGCCAACCAGAGCGCGTGCCGGATCGCATCCGGGTCGTCCTCGAGGCTGAGCACCGTCGGGCCGGCGGAGATGTAGTCTGATAGATCAAACCCGCCGCCGCCGCGGATCTTGTGCGTGTTGTCCAGGGCGTAATCACCGACGCGCACGTCGATGTCCAGCAGGCGGATATGACTCGCGTCGTCGCGCGCCAGGGCGCCCAGCGTGGCCGACATGCCGATGTTCCGCTGGTCGGCGACGCTGTAGGCCAGGTAGTAGGGCCGCGTGCCGTCCGGCATGACCAGCTTGTCCATGGAGTAGGCCAGCTCTTCGCCCAGCAGGTCGAGCAACCCGCCGGCCGCGACGGCGACCTCCGCACCCGCCAGCAGTAACCAGAGTCCCAGCAATGCCAAACAGCCGAATCTCAGCGTCGGTCCCATGACGGATCCTTTCTGGAGAAGAAACAAGCGCCTGGCACGGCCCGCCGAGCGCGAGCCCGCCTCCTCGCTCACACGCCGCCCGGCATGATACCACAGACAGCCGGCCCCGTCCGTCTTCGTCCGGCCCGACGGGCCAACCCGCCCCGCTCGATGCACTCGTCGGTCCAGTCTGGGGCTAACCCAAGACGTGGCTCCCACGGCGGCTTGAACGGCGGAGGCGCCGGCCGGCTCGTCGGCCGGTCGCGTTCTTGAGCGGGCGTACGCGCCCGCCGGGTCGCGGCGGCGGGCAGCTATGTCTTCACCAACGTCCGGCTGAACACCGGCCTGGGCGACGACGCGTTCAAGTTCTGATCCGCTCCTGAGTGCCGTAGGCACACCCCGAACGCCCAAACAGAGCCCGAAGCGCAAGCGAGGGTTTCACTCCCCCCGCCCGTCCAAACGTAGCGGCCGAGCCCCGCCTGCCCTGAGCGCAGCCGAAGGGTATCGGCCGTCCAAACGTAGCGGCCGGCCTCTGTCCCGGCCGTCCAAACGTAGCGGCCGGGCTCTGTCCCGGCCGTCTGAACGCAGCGCCAGCCTCCGCGCCCAACGTCCTGAACAGAGCCGCACGCGTAAGCACGCGGTCCTCCGGCGGAATGGCGAGGCTCCCGCCGAGCCACCGTAGCGTCGGGTCTCCGCGCCCGACGTCTTCGGTCAAACCCGCCTCCGACCGACACATCCGCCCCCAGCCGTAGGTCGGGTCCGCAGACCCGACGCCTCTGCCGCTGCCCATCCTCGGCTGACCAACGCTCCTCCTGAAGCACCACCCACCCCGACACGCCCGACCCCGACCCCCTTGCCGCACAACGGATGGAGCGGCTCCGCAACAGTGCGTCAGCGTCTCGGGTTGTCCCGGCCCGAATCGAGCCGGCCGGGATGATACGCCCGGGTCGGACAGCAAGCAGGGGGCGTTTCCAAGGCCATGCCGCTATTCCAGAATCGAGACCCCAGGATCGGAGAACCGGCCCCTGTCACCTGTTCGGCTGGACGAAAGCGAACCACATCGATTCGATCATATCCACTGGTGCGCTGTTGCGTAGTTCTCAACCTCCTGAAACCTGGGAGCAAGCTTCGGTTTGATCCTACAGAACTCTGTCTGAAGGCGCTCCCCTGTCCGCCCTATCTTGTGCAGATAGACAACGGTAGACAATGCCTCAACAAAGGGTGTGTCTTTCTCATTCAGAGACTCGGCCACAGAGCCCCATGCCGGCTGTTCCTGCTCATCGGCTAGTGCATCTAATGCCGACAGCTTCTCGCCTTCGACCTCAACGCGAACTGGTTCGTAGGTATATGCGTCACCGGCTTCATTCTTCGCCTCATTTATGAACTCGATCTGACACAGGAAATCGATCTGCGCGGCCAGTTGCCTGGAAAACGGACCGTAATAGTGAAGTACGAATTCCTGGTCAAACTCATGATACCCCTTGGACTTCAGAAGGTGCACGATCTTCTGAAGGCGCTTCCTTCCCTCAATCCTCCCAAGAGACGAGACGAGCCTGGCAACGGCAAGCGAACTCTCAAGGGACATACGAACCTCCTTGTGCCGAACTTATACCAAACATACACCACGATCCTTCAAACGTCTAGCGAATTCCTCTTTGTGTTCCCTGTTGTAGAAGAAGCGACACCGACTTCTCTCCTTCGTCAATGCCTCGATCAGGGGCTCCCCATGGTCTTCCCCGTGTTCGCGCATGCTGCCGTCCTTCGCGAGCAGGAAGATCGCATTATAGTACCCCTCCTCGTCCTCGCCAGCCTTCGCAAGGGACACCCCTAAGTCCTTATAAGGCAAGAAGGCATCGTCAGACACGAAGCACTCGTAGGCCAGCATCTCCTTGTCGCTGCCGCTACCGAGTTGCTTCACCAACCCTTCAACCCCAAAAATATCCTGCGGGGCCTTGAGCGGACACATGCCCCACGGCTCGTCCCGTCGAACGAGGCGGAGTGCATGCCGCTGAAGCGCCTCCGCGATTTCCTTGCTCCGTCCCGTTCCAGGGAACGACTTGCACGCAGCCCACCGCCTCAAGGCCCACCATGTAACCTCGTCGTCCAGCATGAGGTAGGTCTCAACCGGAACAGTGCCTTTCTGGGCCAGGAACTCGCGTATAGGAGCCGGCGTATCTTCAGGCAGGTTGTCGCCCAGCGCCGCGGCCAGCTGGAGTGTCCTGCACAACTCGCTCTCGTATGCTCGGGTCGTCTTGTGACCGTAAACGTGCTCCGTCATCAGCAATCGGGCAATGAGGAATTCGTTGATGGCCCCGGTGCCCTTGCTCGCGTCCAAACAGAGCTTCAACTTGCCTGACTTGTACGGCTCCCCGATCGCTACGGCGTTCATGATCCACTCGGAATCATATCGGCCGTATCTTGCTCCGGTGAAGAGGCTGTCCCTCAAGAGGTAGTCCATCCGGTCCGCGTCCAACTGACTGCTGACGATATCTCGGATGAAGTAGTGGCGAACCTCGTGCACCTCGTCGTACTTCTCGTGAGCCTTGTCCCATACCAGGGTACACACCTCATTCACGTCGATACCGGAACCGACAAGTTTCTTATGAACGTCCGTTCCCTGGTCGCGAATGATCTCACACGTCCACTGCTCATGCTTCATGGAAGCATCATTGTCAAACACACGCTCGAAAACGTGGGAAAAGGGACCGTGACCGAGGTCGTGAAGGAGCGCAGCAGCTTTGATCGCTTTGCTGTGTTTCTGCAGGGGCTTCTTGATGCTCTCTTCCGCATGATGCCTGACGAGCAATTGATTGATCATGCGCCTCGCGAAGTTGAATACGCCCAGGGCGTGTACAAACCTCGAATGCTCGGCGCTCGGATAGACGAAGTAGGCCAACCCAAGCTGTCGGATTCTCCTGAGACGTTGAAATTCCTTCGTATCGATCAAATCCAGGATGAACCGATCCTCGGACTCTAGCGAGATAAGGTCATGAACTGCGTCGCGCAGGACCTTCTTGTGGTAGGCGCCCGTTGAAGACTCGTGCTCGGCTTTTCGCCGTTTCTCCCCGGTTGTCTTCCGAGACCTTGCCTTCACGCCTGCCTTCTTCGGACGCTGTTTAGGCCGCTTCTTCGTCATAGGCATCTGGTATAGTACGCTGTGCAGATCACATTGCCCGCTGCCATGGAATGGGTAGGCGCCCGATCCGCAGGTCGGTGCCGCCGCGGATGCGGGCGCGGACTTCCAGGTAGTACGTGCCGACGCCCAGACCCGCCGGGGCCAGGAAGACGAGTTGCGAGGCCTTGTTCTTCTGCTCCGTCGCGACCTTCGTGTCCGGGCCACCGCCGGTCGGGAGAAAGAAGATGCCCTCGTCGGCCTGCGTCGCGTCGTACTTGAGCCGGCTGCTCCGGGTCGCCGGTCACGTTGTTCTCGAACAGGCCGTAGTGAATTGGCATCACCTTGCCCCGTAAAGCAGACTGAGACCTTGACTATACCGTTTACCGCCGGCGGGGCAACAGCGGCCGAAGCGCTGAATGCTTGGTCCCTTGATCCCTCGATCCCCACGTCCGCCACGGGCGCCGGACGCTACGGCCGAACCCTGAACCCCGAACCCTCTCCGCCGTTCCCCGTCCCCCCTCTTCCCCACTTAACCATTTGACCCTCACGCCCTCCGCGATCTCTGCGTGCTCCGCGGTTAAATCCCACCATTCGGCGTCAGCCGGCACGATTCCCCACCAACTGAAAACTGACAACTGAAAACCGAAAACTCGATGCGTAGCATCGCACATGCACGCACCCACGTTGAGTTTACAGCT
>CBFDDG010000355.1:0-5276 GCA_965603505.1 uncultured Phycisphaerae bacterium
AATGGATGGTGGAGATCGATGGAATCGCGTGACTTCCGATACGAATGCGTTCTGACCGAGGGATGGCGGATTCAGGCCGCAGTCGAGGTGGACGCCCCGGGCGAGGAGATTTCGCAAGCCGGCTTCGATGCGAGCGGTTGGATACCAGCGTCCGTGCCCGGCACGGTGCTTGCGGCGTTGGTTGGGAACGGCAAATATGCCGACCCATATTACGGGATGAATCTCAAGGAGATCCCGGAGGAGCCGTTTCGGTCGCCGTGGTGGTACCGGCAGGAGTTCCGGCTGTCGCCGGCGGAGGCGGCGCAGACCGTGCTCCTGGCGTTCGACGGGATCAACTATGCGGCCGACGTTTGGTTGAATGGCCGACCGGTGGTTGCGGCTGACGATGCGAGGGGCGCATATCGCCGGTTTCAATACGATGTTTCGCGCGCGGCCGTGGCGGGTGAGAATGTTTTCGCCGTGGAGGTGATGCCTCCGAACACTGGTGACCTTACGATCGGCTTTGCCGACTGGAACCCGCCGCCGCCCGACCGCAACATAGGGCTCTTTCGCCCGGTGAAACTGCGCTTCTGTGACGGCGTCTCCATAGACGACCCGTTTGTGCGGACGCAACTGGATGTTGACACGTTGGCCGAGGCCCGACTGGAGATCTCGGCCAAACTTGTGAATCACGGCGACAAAACGATCTCGGGAGCTCTGGAAGGACGCATCGAGGAGATACTGTTCCGACAGGATGTGAATCTGCCGCCGCGAGAGAAGAAGACCGTCGTGTTCACAGCGGACGAATATCCTCAACTGCGGATCACGAGCCCTCGGGTATGGTGGCCGCACGATCTGGGCACGCCTGAATTGTATCGGCTGGATCTGCAGTTTGTCACCGATGCAAAGGTCTCGGATGAGCGATCCCTTTCCTTCGGCATTCGCGAAGTCGCGGACTACCGGACGGCGGAGGGGCATCGTGGGTTCAAAGTCAACGGCAGGGACGTGCTCATCAAGGGGGCCGGCTGGACGGACGATCTGCTCCTGGCGGATACTCGCGAGATGATCGAGGCCGAGCTGCGCTACGTCCGGCACATGAACCTGAACTGCATTCGCTGCGAAGGCGTCTGGGGCAAGGATTCGACCCTCTACGACCTGTGCGACGAATACGGCATCCTCGTGATGGCTGGCTGGAGCTGCCACTGGGAACACGAGCAGTACCTCGGCAGGCCTGTCGATGAACGCTACGGCGGGGCGGTCTCGCCGGAGGATATCGAGTTGCTCAGTCGGTCGTGGCGGGACCAACTGCTGTGGTTGCGAAATCATCCGAGCATCTTCGTCTGGGCCGTGGCCAGTGACAAGCTCCCGGCCCCGCCGCTGGAGCGAAGGTACGTGGAGATCTTCCGCAAATACGATCCCACGCGTCCATACCTTGCCTCGACGGGCGGGGTCGGCAGCGAGCAGCGGATCGTCACTCGCGAAGAGATTGTCAGCGAGATCAGCGGCGGCACCGGCATGAAAATGCTCGGGCCTTATGAGTACACGCCGCCAAGCTACTGGTACACCGACACGCGCCGAGGCGGGGCGTACGGCTTCAACGCGGAGACATCGCCCGGCGCGGTTGTACCTACGTACGAGAGCCTCGCGAAGATGATTCCGCCGGAGCATTTGTGGCCGGTCGATGAATACTGGGATTTTCATTGCGGCCTGAACGAGTTTAACACGCTGGACCGGTACCGGAAGGCCGTCGCAAAGAGGTACGGCGAGGCTAGTACGATTGAGGAGTTCGCCCGCAAGGCGCAGGCGCTGAACTACGAGCTGCTGCGGCCGATGTTCGAGGCGTTTCGCGTCAACAGGGGTCGTGCGACCGGTGTCATCCAGTGGATGCTCAACGCCGCTTGGCCCAAGATGTACTGGCAGCTTTACGACTGGCACCTGATGCCCACCGGCGCGTTCTACGGCGCCAAGAAGGCCTGTGAGCCGCGGCAGCTCGTCTACAACTATGGCGACCAGAGTATCTATCTGGTGAATGAGCCGCGTGCGGATGTAGGGCGGGCTACGCCCACCATCACAGGTCCGGACTCGCCGGAATGGGCGGGCGTAGGGTGGGTCCTTGACCCACGCGTCCCCTCGCCCGATGCGTTCCCACCGCGTGGGTTGAGAACCCACCCTACAAGCTACATGGCCGACATCCGCGTCTATGACATACAGTCGAGACTCTTTCTGGCCGCACATTTCCGGGTCGATGCGGAAGGGGGGACATCGAAGAGGATCCTCACGCTCCCACGTCTTGAGACTATCGCCGGGACGCACTTTCTGAGCCTGCGGCTGCTGGATGCGCAGGATACGGAAGTCGCGAACAACTTCTACTGGCTGTCCACGAAGCCCGACGTGCTCGACTACGAAGCGAAGGTCACACCCTGGGAATATTACACGCCGAGCAAGCAATACGCCGACCTGACGCTGCTCAACACGCTGCCGCCGGCGGCAGTCGACGTCGAACACCATATCGAAGCAAACGAGCGTGAGGCCGCGATTTCGGCTAAGCTGATCAATCGCAGTAACCGGATCGCTTTCTTCGTCGAGCTATTGCTGATCGATGAAGACACCAGCGAGCCGGTCGTGCCGATCTTCTGGCAGGACAATTACGTGAGCCTGCTGCCTAACGAAACGAGGACTGTGACAGCGACGTTCCCGGCGGCGCAGGAGCCTGTCTTGAGCGTACGCGGGTGGAACATCGAACCACGCCGATATCCCCCGGCAGGTCAGCGGATGACGCCTAAGTAGCGGCCCATCCAGTAGGGCAGGAGGTAGATATCGCCGCTGAATTCCTGTCGGCCGCCGTCGCCACCGTCGAGGCGGAAGGCGTTGCCGTTGTGCTTACTCATCGGGCGCTCGTCGGGAGGCAGCACCGCGCTGGTGCTCTGCTCGCGGAAGTTGGCGTCCAGGAATTCCAGGTCCCGGCGATGGCTGTTTCGCACCGTCCAGCTCACGGTGTCCAGCGGGAATTCCCTGAGGGTCCAGATGGACTCATCCAGGTCGAACTCCTCGGCTCCCGTAGCCGCGTAGATGAAGTTCCACAGGGCGTTCTTCTCCGGCCGCTCGATTTCCCAGTGCTCCCGAATGGCCCGGCGGTACTGCTCGCGCAACTGAGGCGTGAAGGCATACCGGTACAGGTTCCAATAACTCAGGAACGCCAGCTCGTCGTCGGAATGGTTCCACTCCGTCGTGAGATCGATGCCTTGGACGCGGCCGAGTTCTCCTATGGGGATCATGATGTTGTCGAGATAGCCGTGGTCTTCGAGCAACTCGAAGGCTTTCTCTTTGTAGAGTTCCTTGCCGGTGAAGTGATAGGTCGTCTGGAGGAACGCGACGATCTCGGCGGAGTTGAGCCGCCGGTCGCCCACCTGCCGGGGGAAGCTGTTGACGTATTCCGGATGCCATCGGCCCCACTGTGTCGGCTTGCCGTCGAGATCGATCAGATACCAATTATTGCGCACGATGTGATTCATGATGTCGTCCATCAGCGTCACGGCCCGCTTGCGCCGGCTCTCGTCGGGGGCAAGCTCCGCAAAGATCGCGTACACGAAGAAATGGCCGACGATCTCGTCGCTGCTGGTCGTTCCTTTCCAGGCCCACTGCTCGTCTTGGCCGACGTGCCAGCGGGATTGGTCCGCGACCTGGTATCCGGCACGCTCGAACGACCGTGCGGGAAAGCCCTCCATCGGAGTGATCTGCGTGAGTCGCTCCATCGCTTCGAATGCTTCATAGCTGTTGCGCAGCGCTTCGTCCGATTTCGTGACGGCGTAGCGAAACAGCTCGCCGGCCAGGTACATTGCCGTCCAGAGACCGTCGTTGTCCGTGTCGATCAGCGTTCCCGTCGAAAGGTCCCCGGGCTCGCTCATGGCGAAGTCGCTGTTGAAGCCGTACCGAATGTGACGTGCGCGAGTGAGCTTGTCGAAGTGTTCGGCCTTGTCTGCGAGCGTCATCGGCCGGAAGTGAATGACGCTGAGCCCTCCTTTGGACAGGATCAGGACCGACTGTTCCGGGCCGGGCTGGATGTCGACGACCGCATCATCCACGAACCACCGTCCTGATGCGTAGTAATCAATCCGTCCGTCCGGATGCCGGGCAAATGCTCCCCGGGCGGTCCCGAACCAGACCTTCTCGCCAATCGCCCGGATGCAGGTGATCTCGGTGCAGGGCAGTTTTGTCTCCATCGGTTGCGCCTCGAACGAATTCGGGTCCAGCGGGAAATATCCGTCGGACGTGCCTATCAGGAGCGTGCGGCCGTCCTCGGCATACGAGAGACAATTCAGGACGATGGCCTCGAAGATCGCGCGTCCGTGTCCGGCGTGCCTCAACAATTCGAAACCTCTGTCTGTCAGTAGCAGATACTGCTCTTGCTCCCTATCGAATATTGCCTGTTTCGCTGCCGTTGTGCCGACTTGCCAGCTCTGGAACGGCTCACCCTGGCGGAAGAGGATGGCCTGTCCATCCCCGACGACCAGAAAGTCCGAGTCGCCGCCCATTGCCAGCAAACGCGCATCGGGCACCTGGTGCTCCACGAGGAGCCGGCCAGCCCATCCGTTGCTCAGCACATGTTTGTCGGTCAGGTACACGAGCTGGCCTTGACGGAGTTCCATATCCTTGACGTGCATGTCGGCAAGCGGGCGATATTGACGGTCCGGCTTGAGCGCGCCGGCGTAGACCTGCAAAAGGCCCTTGTCGGACAGGACGACGATTCGTCCGTTTCGATCCGCGCGAACCTTCATCAGCTTCGCGTCGCGGACCGTGGGTGCGAGCGGGACCTTCTTACTGTAGTCCTGGAGGAAGGCGCGATCTGCATGGACTCGCGCGCTATCCGAAGCGAGGGCGTTCAGGGCGAATGCCGTCGTCATGACGAGAACGATCCTTGCGGGCGTCGTCTTCATTGCCGGTCTCCTTATTCGAACAGGACGTCCACTTCGGCCGCTGAAGCGAAAGGCCGGCCGTTGACTTCGCTGAGGGCCACCAGCTTCACGAACCGAGCGCTCAGGGCTTTGTCGAATTGCACGGTCCTTATCGATGGAGTATTGGGCCATGTACCGGCCGCGAGGGGCGTGCCCCAATCTTTACCGTCGATGCTGACGTAAACCTCGTAGTTGGCGATGCGGCCGTTGGTCATATCCTGCCGGGGGAGATACGTCAGTCCTTTCAGCCGGACGGTCTCTTTCAGGTCGAGAACGAGATAATGCGGCGGCGCGGCCATCGGCTCCCAGTTCGTATGCCAGATGGTCCCCGGATCGCCGTCAAGG
>CBFDDG010000356.1:0-5262 GCA_965603505.1 uncultured Phycisphaerae bacterium
CCGCCCGGCCTATGGCCCTTATCGACCATAAGCCCGAGAGCCGGCCGTTCCATATTTTCTACCGCTGACGCCTATTCGGTGGTCCCCGTGCATGCCGCTGTTGTTAATGGATACCGCCGGTTGTGAGCGACGCGCGACGCCTTCAGATGAACGGAGGGAGCATGGCCACGCGAGCGTGAACATGGCATCCGTCCTCGGTCTTCCGTCCTCCGGTTCAGTCTGCGCCGGGGCCCTGGCGGGGCATGGCGATGGTGCCGGTGCGGGCGACGTTCTTGACGCCGTAGGGCTTGCAGACGTCGATGAAGGCCTCGATCTTCGTCTCCGGGCCGCTGACCTCGATCATGAGCGACTTCGCTCCGATATCGACGACGCGGCCGCGGAACATCTCGATCAGGGCGAAGACCTCGGGCCGCTTGTCCGGCGGGACCGCCACCGTGACCAGCATCAGGTCGCGCGCGACGACGGGCTTGCCGACGAAGTCCTGGACCCTGACGACCGGGACGATGCGAGCGAGCTGTTTGCGGACCTGCTCGACGATCCGGTCGTCGCCGATGACGACGATCGTCATGCGACTGAACCTCGGCTCATCCGTGCGACCGACGACGAGCGAATCGATATTGAAGCCGCGAGCGGCGAACATTCCGGCAACGTGGGCGAGAACGCCCGGCTTATTCTCAACTAAGGCACTAATGATGTGTTTCATGGGAACCCTCGATTTTCGTAATTGCCCGATAGGGATCACAGGCTACGCCATGCTCTCCAGGATCGTCAGGCCGTCCATCTCACTGAGGCTCTTGCCGGCCGGCACCATCGGCCAGACGTTCTCCTCCGGCTCGACGTGGAAGTCCACGACACACGGCTTGCTCTCGGCGAGCATCTGCTCGACGGCCTTTGGCACGGCCTCTTTCTTGGCCACGGTGATCCCCACGGCGCCCATCGCGCGGGCGACATCGGCATAGTCAGGGTTCTTCAGGTAACTGCAGGAATAGCGCCGGTTGTAGAACAGCTCCTGCCACTGGCGGACCATTCCCATGTACCCGTTGTTCAGAATGCAGACCTTGATCGGCAACTCGTACTGGACGGCGGTCGCCAGCTCGGTCATGGTCATGTTGAAGCTGTGGTCGCCGTCGATATCGATGACGGTGGCGTCGGGTTTTGCGATCTGCGCGCCGATGGCGGCGGGCAGGCCGAAACCCATCGTGCCCAGGCCGCCCGAACTGATGAATTGCCGCGGCCCGATGAACTTGTAGAACTGGGCCGCCCACATCTGGTTCTGGCCGACCCCCGTCGCGACGATCGCCTGATTGTTCGTCTGACGACAGATCTCCTCGATCACGTACTGCGGCTTGACGCTCCCTGAATTCAGGTCATACCGGAACGGGTACTTCTCTTTCCAGTCGGCGATTTTCCCGAACCAAGCTTCTCTCTCGCGGTGCTCGACCGCCTTGACCAGCTCAGCCAGGATATGCTTCGCGTCGCCGACGACCGGAATGTCGACGCGCACGTTCTTCGAGATGCTCGACGGATCGATGTCGATGTGGACGATCTTTGCGTTGGGCGCGAAGGTCGCCAGCTTGCCGGTGACGCGGTCGTCGAAACGGGCCCCGACGGCAAGCAGCAGATCGCATTCCTGGACGGCGTAGTTCGCGTAGGCCGAGCCGTGCATGCCGAGCATGTCGAGCGATTCGGGCTTTCTTTGATCGCAGGCCCCCAGGCCCAGCAGCGTCATCGTCACGGGCAGATGCGCCTTCTCAGCGAACGCGCGAAGCTCGTCCGTGGCGTTGGCGCTGATGATGCCGCCGCCGACGTAGAGGACGGGCCGCTCCGATTTGTTGATCGCCTCGGCGGCCATCGAGATCTGCCGGGCGTGACCTTTCGCGCGGATCCTGTAGCCGGGCAAGTCGAGTTCGGCCTTGCCGCTGCACTCGTACTTGCCGACCGAGATATCCACGGGCAGATCGACCAGGACTGGGCCGGGCCGGCCGGTGGAGGCGATGTGAAAGGCCTCACGGATGGTTCGCTCGAGGTCCTTGATGTCCTTGACGATCGAGTTGTATTTCGTGACCGGGCGGGTGATGCCCGTCGTGTCGGCCTCCTGGAACGCGTCGTTGCCGATCAGCTCGGTTCGGACCTGCCCCGTGAGCGCCACGAGCGGGATCGAGTCCATCATGGCGGTGGCCAGGCCGGTGGTCAGATTGCACGCGCCGGGGCCGCTGGTGGCGAGGACGACGCCGACCTTGCCGCTGGCGCGGGCGTAGGCGTCGGCCATGTGGCAGCCGCCCTGCTCGTGCCGCGGGATGATGAACCGGATCGGGGCGTCGTAGAGCCGGTCGAACAGCGGCAGGACCACCCCCCCCGTGTAACCGAACATGGTGTCCACGCCGAGATCGACGAGGGTATCGACAACGATCTGGGCACCGGTCTTGATGGTGGACGTTCCGACGGCGGAAGCCGTCGCATGCGACTTGGCTGGCATTGTATCTCCTTTCCTGATCAACGCGACGGACCCTCAAACAGGGGTCCTTTGGTCATTCCGGCGGGTTGCAGCTTTACGGGCTCATCCGGGGAACCAATCGCTTCTCGACCTGAGAAACGACCCATTCACCCGAAGATACGCGCCCGGCCACAACACCGTAACCATCCCACACCCGGGATGGACCAGGGTCGTGCCGCGACATATTTCGCGGGCACAGCTAAATTATGCGCTAACTGTCTGCCGATTGTCAACTGATTTCCGGATTTCCATCGCGACGTCATATAAAATCGCGTATTTCCGGCGAGCAGGCGAAAGAAATCTGCGGCAAGGGTTGCAGCCGTGTGCTCGCGGAGTATAATAGGATCGTGTGGTTGGCAGGTGCGTCCGTGTTCTCACCTGTATCGAATTCCCATCCTGAGGCAGAGAGGGATCGCTCTTGGAGCAGCCGGTCATGGCAGGGGGCCGCAGAAATCGCAAGTGTCGTGAAGAGACGGTTCGGGCGGCCGCGGATATTGTGACCCGACATGGCGGCTTCATCCGGGGTGTCATCCGGTTCCAGAACTGCAGCAGGTTCGATGAGGAGGATGTGTTCCAGGAGTTCTTCCTCATGCTCCTCCGCAAGCCTGTGCCGCCGGACGTGCGGCGCCTCAGGAGCTATCTTTACAAAGCGATCGTTCATCACATCGTCGATTTGATACGCCACCAAGTGTGCTATCGGCGAAACCTCAAGAAATATGCGGAAGAAATCCGGATTTCCATCAACAATCGCTCGGCGGGAAACGCCGTAAAACAGGGGAGGCAGAGGGACGCGGCCCTGGCATACATGGTTCGGCATCTACGGGAAAGGGAAGCGCAGGCCTTCATGCTGAAGTACCGGGACGACTGCAGCATCGGGGAGATCGCCGCCAGGATGGGCGTAGAGAGGCGAACGGTCAGCCGATATTTGTCTGAAGGTCTCAAGCGGCTTCAAAGGACGTGGGCGATCGAATAAGAGATCCGAGTATGAAAGCTTCTGACGACAGGAATCCGTGTCGGGACGCGGAAGCGTACTATTATGACCTCATGAGTCATACGGATGCCGACGTTCCGGAGCCGGTGAGAGACCACGTCCAAGACTGTTCGTTCTGCCAACAACGGATTGAGCATCTGCATGAGACCCTCTTCGGAACACCGGAGGGCGTCGATTTGCGCGGCTCTCGAACGGATAGCGAGATTGTCGAGGTTTTAAGCCGCCATCTTGTGTGGCTGGGCCAGGAGGTCGGCTGCCGGCACGTCAAGCCGTTCCTCCCGAGCCTCGTGCGGCTGTCGTCGAAGATACGGATTCCCACTCCGATCACGGTTCACATCGAGCAATGCCCGCCGTGCGGTGATGACCTGGCCGCGCTTGGGGAACTGAATCTGACCGCGGATCAACTGGGCAGATTGGGAAGGTTGTACGCCGCGTCCGTCGAGCGGGACCCGGCCAGGTGCCGGCAGATGCAGTCGGCCATTGCCGGCTTCGCAGCCGCATCGCTCACGGGCATCGACCCCGAAATGCTGGATCATCTGGGCAGATGTCCGCGCTGTCGGGCGGAGGTCTATCGGCGCCGACAGCATCTCTTGGAGGCCATTCTGCAAGAGACGGCCTTCCCTCCGAAAGCTTGCGGCAGGGAGGTTTCGCCGACCGACATGTTCGATCACGTCGTTCCCTGCGGCATGACGCCCGTCGATACGAGCGACATGGATCCGAGCCGGAGTGAGCTCGCCGCTCACGTCCGGAGCTGCCCGACGTGCATGGACAAGCTGCAAACCCTGCACTGCACGGTCTATGGCGTCCTGGAGCGGGCAGATTCCGGGGTAACGACGGTATACGACACGGCCGATGATGCCGAGAGCGTCCGGGCCGGGGCCGGGGATGTGCCCCGTCGCCGCCCGGTCGGTGCGCAGGTCCGGCGTCACGAGCCCGAATGGCTCCCACGGCGCAGTGGTTCCGCCACCCCCGTCGGCACACGCGTGAGACACGCCGTCGCCGCCCTGGGCTTCAGGGGCAATGTGACGATCGTCCTTGCGGCCGCCGCCGTCGTGGTGCTGGGGATTCTGTTCTTCAGCAGCGCCCCGACCGCCTCGGGCACAAACGTCGGCGAGATCCTCAAGGCCATCGAGCAGGCGGCCAACGTCCATATCACCAAGCTCGGTCGAGCCGGTCCGGACGAGCCGATCCAGGAAATCTGGGCGGCCCGCCGGCTGGGCAAGCTCGTGACGAAGACGGGACCTGAGCGCGTCCTGTACGACGTGAACGGCGGCTCGAAAACGACGGTCACATCCGATCCCGAGACCGTCACATCCGCCAGGATGAATCCGCGCGAATGGGAGGGCGCCAAGACCTTCCTGATCACCCATGGACCGCTCGTGCTCGGCAATCTGCCCCCGAATGCCGAGGTGCGTCAGGTGGCGAGCGATGCCCCCGCCGAATCCGGCGATAGCCTGACCGTGTATGAAATAAGCTGGAGCAAACGCATGCCGGGGGACTTGATCGTGTCTTATCGATGGAATATCTTTGTCGATCCGCCCACCCAATTACCCCAAAAGATCGAGTCACTCCAAATGCTCTCCTCTGAGAGCGTTTGGGAGCAAGCGCAGACCACCCTCTTCGAGTATCTTTCCGAGCGCGAGATGCACCGCGCGATCGAAGCGATGTTCCCGCCGCAGTGACGGCGTCCCATTCGGGCGGCTAAAGCGGCCTGTGGCCCCACTCGTTCTCGCAGGTCTTTTCGACGAGCAGTTCCCTTTTACCATTTGCTTTTCCC
>CBFDDG010000357.1:0-5243 GCA_965603505.1 uncultured Phycisphaerae bacterium
CGCACGATGACCGATGACGTGGACGGCGTCCTGCGCGCCTACGTCGGCGAGGGCCGCTTCACGGATGATAAGCTCGAGACCTTCGGCGGCTACGGCGTGATGAAGATCGACGACCTGCAGACCCTGCTGGCCTACATCTGCGAGATGGGCTTCGAGCATCACGTGGCAGTGAGTCTCTCCCAGACGGCCGACGCCATCGCCGAGGCCCTCAGCAAATACTTAACCTGGGACGTCTACCTCCACGCCTGAGCCTGGAGTGGCCGTCCGGGAGGGGCCCAGCGGAAAAACATAGTCTTTTTGCCGTCGCGACGGCAGATTTTTGTAACTTTCGCGGGGTCATCGCGTCTTTCAGGTGGAAACTGAAGGTCCGGCTCCGGGAAGGTGGTCCAGGCATATGGCGGCGCGTGAGAGAATCCAAGGGGGTGACACCGATGTGGCGACGGCGCGGAAGCGGGCCGAGCCATCGACTTCGGTCGATCATGACCAGCTCATCGCCCGGCTTCACGAGGGGTGTACGAGGCTGAAGCGGCAGGTCCATCAGGTCATCGTCGGGCAGGATGACGTGATCGATTCGGTCCTGTGCTGCATGCTCGCCGGCGGGCACTGTATCGTCCAGGGGGTCCCGGGGCTGGCGAAGACGCTCATGGTGCACTCGATCGCCGATGCTATGAAACTGCGGTTCAATCGCATTCAGTTCACGCCGGACCTGATGCCGTCGGATATCACCGGGGCCGATATCATCCAGAGAGACCCTCAATCCAAGCAGAGGCGGTTCGAGTTCGTCAAAGGACCGATCTTCGCCAATATCGTTCTGGCCGATGAGATCAACCGCACGCCGCCCAAGACGCAGGCCGCACTCCTGCAGGCGATGCAGGAGCGGGAAGTCACCATCTCCGGGCGGACACATAAGCTCGCCGAGCCGTTCTTCGTTCTTGCGACACAGAACCCCATCGAGCAGGAAGGCACCTATCCGCTTCCGGAGGCGGCACTGGACCGGTTCATGTTCATGATCTACATTGACTATCCGACGGCCAAGGAAGAGCACCTGATGGTCAAGCAGACGACGACCGGCCGGAAGCACAGCATTGCCGCCGTCCTTGATGGGGAGGATATGGTGCTGTTCCAGGAAATCGTCCGGATGGCGCCGGTGAGTGAGACGGTCATCGCCTATTGCATCCTGCTGGCCCGGGCTACGCGACCGACGGACTCTCTGGCCACGTCGATGGTAAGGAAGTATCTGAAATGGGGCGCCGGTCCGCGATCCGGGCAGTTCATGACGCTCGGCGCCAAGGCCCTGGCGCTGACCAAAGCGCGGATCACGCCCAGCTTCGACGATGTCAAGGCGATCAGTAAGCTGGTTCTTCGGCATCGCGTGATCCCGAACTTCAACGCCGAGGCCGACGGCATCAGCATCGAGGCGATTCTCGCCGACCTCATTGAGAGGGTCCCCGTGCCCAAGTGACGGCGTCGAGGTCAATCGGGGACGAGGCGTCTGCAGTGCGCAGGGGCGCTGAGACATGGCACGATCCAATCGGGAATATCTCGATCCGATTTTTCTGAGCAAACTGGCGAATATGGAACTGGTCGCCCGGTGTGCGGTGGAGGGCTTCTTCTCCGGCCTGCACCCGAGCCCGTTCCAGGGCTTCAGCGTCGAGTACAGCGACCATCGCGAGTACCATCCGGGCGATGAGGTCAAGTTCGTGGACTGGAAGGTCTTCGCTCGCACGGACCGGCTGTGCATCAAGCGGTTCCACCAGGAGACGAACACGACCGTTTACATTCTGCTGGACGTGAGCAAGAGCATGTCGTTCTCGGGCGAGGGCTCGACGCGCAAGATCGACTACGCGTGTTTCCTCGCGGCGGCTTTGAGCTACCTGATGCTCAAGCAAGGGGACAGCACGAGCCTTATCCTGTTCGCCGAGAAGATCGTCACACAAGTTCCGGCGGCGTCCCGGCGAACACACCTTCATGCGATTCTGAAAACGCTGGATCGCAATACGCCGACCGGACAAACGAATCTTGCGGCCGTGCTGCATACCGTCGCAGAGACGACGAAGCGCCGGGGGCTGGTCATATTGCTGTCGGACCTGCTCGACGATGAAGACGATATCTTTCGCGGCCTGGCCCATCTGAAGTTCCTCAAGCACGACGTCATCGTCTTTCACATCATGGACCATCAGGAACTGAGCCTCGATTACGAAGGGCTCATTCAGTTCGAGGACCTGGAGAGCAGCGACAAGGTCCGCACGTTTCCGCAGTCCATCCGTTCGAGCTACCAGCAGCGCGTGGCCGAGTTCCTCGACAACATCAAGAAAACGCTCGGCAAGAGCAGCATTGATTACTGCCTGCTGGAGACCTCGGAGCCGCTCGACAGGGCGTTCATTGCGTATCTCGTAAAGCGAAGGAGGCTGATGTGAGCTTTCTGGGGTGGACGTTTCTGTTCGGGGCCGTCGCCGTTGCGGGGCCTATCGTGGCCCACCTGCTGGCGAAGCCGCGTTTCCGGCGAGTTCCGTTCACGATGCTGCAGTTCCTCCGCACGGGCCAGCATGAGAGCCACTCCTACAGGAAGCTTCGCGATCTGCTGGTCCTGCTCTTGCGCTGCACGATTATCGTGCTGCTTGCCATACTGTTCGCGCGGCCCGTGCTGCGTGTCAAGGCCGAGCCACAGAAGCACAGGTCGATTCACTATCTCGCTCTGGACGATTCGATTTCCATGATGTACCGGGACGGGCGGACGACCCTGTTCGAGCGAATGGTCGAAGCGGCCCTCGATCGGATCGACCGGGCGCCGAATGACGCGATGTTTGGCCTGCACGGCCTGGCCTCGGGCCGGCTGCTGCACGGGCTCACTCGGAATCAGGCCATCGCGGAAGTCAAAAGGATGACCGTGGCGCCGAAGAGCGCACACCCCGGTGACTTTCTTTCGACTTTGACGCAGGCACGGCAGGCTGCCTCACCGGGCGATAGCCTTGCGGCCGTCGTCCTCAGCGATTTCACGCCGAATGTTTTGCGGGAATTCGAGCAGACCCACAAGCCCGCCGTCGTCGATGAGCTGGTGTACGAGCCGGTTGTGCCGCAAAAACCCGTGAACAATGTTGCGATTGTGGCTGCCCGCGCCTTCAATGCCACGACTGACGAACTCGAGGTGGATGTAGCGGCTGTCAATTACGGTGACACGGAACAGCAGCGGGACCTTGTCATGAAGGCTGCGGACCTCAAGCCCGTTTCGGAGAATGTGAGGTTGGCACCGCACGAGCGGCGGGTCGTGCGCTTGCGGCTGGGCCTTGGGCTGGGCGCCCATCGAGCCGACCACGTCTGTCTGCCGATTGAGCTGACCGTTCAACAGGAGGACGCCTTGAAGGAGGACGATACATATCGTCTGGCGGCATACATTCCGCGCGCCGCGTCTCGGAATATCGTCGTGGTACACCGGGCCGATGAGACATTTCTCTTTGAGACCGCGATCGAGGTGCTCGCGGACCGAAGCCCGACGGGTCTGCATCTTCGCCGGGTCCGGGAAGGCCGACTGACGCCGGCCGACCTCGATGGGACGGATATCGTCGTGTTCCCGTCGCCGCCGGGCGACTTCTCATGTCCAATAGGGCCACTGAAAGAGCATTTGGCAAAGGGGGGGCGGATCGTCTTCTTCGCTACGGAAGTCGGCAATCTCAAGGCATCGGAATACCTGCTGCGCGAGGGCTTGCTGCCGGCCGCTCCGGAGAAATGGGTCGATGGGGTCGTGTATCCGGAGGCGCAGCCCGTCGCGGCCGGCCTACCCGACTTGTATGACCAGGCGGTCAGATCGCTCGTGAATTATCAGCTCGACCGGATCGCCATGAAGGGCCATTGGCTTTGTCGGGCGCCGTCCGATGCCGAGTGCATCTGGCGATTGGCCGACGGCGAAGGTTTCGTATACCGGCGGTCCTCGAACGGCGGCTCTTCCATTTTGGTCAATACGAGCATAGACGATTCACTCGGGCTGCTGGCCAAATCTCGTGCGTGGGTTGCCTTCTGCCGGTCTCTGATAGGCGGGGACGATCAGGTTCGGCAGGGCTGCTTCTCGACAGAGCAGCGGCCGGTTGTGACTTTGCCCGATTCCACGTGGCTGGCGCGACAGGGGGCGATTGCCGTCGAGGATTGCGATGGCCGCAGAGCGCGGGCCGTCGCGGAAGGCGCCCGGGTGCTCATGCCGTCGCCACGAACTGTGGGATGGATGAAGACGGTGGACGAGCCGACATTGTATGCGGCCATCAACCTGCCGCCGGGAGAGACGGACGTGAGAACACCGTCAGACGACAAGGTTGCCGCCGCGATGAAGCGTGCGTTTGTGACGAATGCCCCGAAAGAACAGGCTGCGGCGCAGGTGACTTCAGGCGTCCGGGACAAACCAATCTGGAAGTGGTTCGCGTGGGCGGCCATTCTGCTGTTGCTCATCGAGCCGGCGATTGTGAACAGGCTGAAGCGATAGAAGTGTGTTCAAGCATGACTACCGATGCCGAGACAACTCTGAATGATCTGATCGCCAGGGTCGGACGCGTGCGGCGCTGGCTGTTGGCGCTCAGCGCACTCAAGATTGCCGCACTGGGCCTCGCTTCTGTGTCGCTGTACATCGGCCTGTATGCGTGGATCGATCACCACATGCGTTTCGGTCGCTTCGGTCGGGTTTCGGCGTTCGTCCTGTTTGTCGCCATGATTGCAGCCGGCTTGTACTATGTCATCCGGGTGCTGCGCCGAGACATGACCTATGCCCACGCCGCCAACCATGTCGAAGACCGGCACAGCTTCGATCAGCAGCTCGTAGCCGCCGTCGAGTATTACGAAGGAAAGGGTGATTATCCGTACTCCAAGGTGTTAGCGAAGCAGTTGGTGCTGCACGTTGACAGGGCGGCGGAAGGGTGCCGGTTCGACGCCACAATAGACAAATGGCAGGGTTATCTGTTGTCCGGCGTCATTTTTCTGTGCCTTCTGGTTGTCGGCCTCTTCGTCCGGCAGAACGTGCTCTACGTCTCCTCGTATTTAGCCCGATTGGTCCGGCCGTTCTCGGCGATTCAGCCGATGCCGGCCGCTGCGCTGGAGGCGACGACGGGCGATATCGTGACGGGCCCCGACGCCCCGGTGACCTTGGCTGCTGCAATCAAGGGACGTGCGCCGGAGGACGTTACGCTCGTGTTGACCCGCCGGGATCCGAATGATGCGAACGATGCCACCGCCGCGAGTCCCGAGAGAATTCAACTGACTCCCGT